>JAHIOZ010000085.1 GCA_018894995.1 Patescibacteria group bacterium
TAAACACACACAACTTGAAGACACTTTTCATTTTAACTTGGTTGTCTTGGTTGGAGGAGTTCCTCAAACAATGTCGCTTAAACCGATATTAGAAGAATTTATTTCTCACAGACAAGTTGTTGTCAGAAGGAGAACGGAATTTGATTTGAGAAAAGCCGAAGCGAGAGAGCATATTTTGATTGGTTTGAAAAAAGCTCTGGATCACATTGATAAAATTATCAAGCTTATTAAGGCGTCAAAAGATACTCCAACTGCTCATAAAAATTTGATGAAAGAATTCAAATTTTCAGACAAACAAGCGACTGCTATTTTGGAAATGAAACTTCAAAAACTGGCCGGATTGGAGAGAAAGAAAATTGAAGATGAACTTAAGGCTATTCAGGCATTCATTAAAGAAATGAAAGACTTGCTGGCCAGCCCAAAGAAAATTCTTAATATTATTAAAAATGAGCTTAAAGAAATTGTTGAAAAATACGGTGACGAAAGAAGAACTAAAATTGTTAAAGGAGGAGTGAAAGTGATTTCTGTTGAAGATTTAGTTCCTGAGGAGGAGAGCGTTTTGGTTTACACTGCAGGAGGATACATTAAGAGAATTAATCCTGATGAATTTAAAAAACAAAGAAGAGGTGGGGTTGGTGTTATTGACTTAAAAGCAAAAGAAGAGGATTTTGTAACAACTTTTTTGACTACAAGTACACACAGCGATTTGTTGTTTTTCAGTGACAAAGGAAAAGCTTATCAAATAAAAATGTATGATGTTCCGGAAGGAAAAAGAGCAACAAGAGGGAAGTCTATTATGAATTTCTTGCAAATTGAGGGAGATGAAAAAATCACTTCGATTTTGCCAATGTCAAAAGATGCAAAGAAGAGCGATTTTTGTTTGATTATGACGACAAAGAAAGGAATAATTAAGAAAACTTCGGCGGAGAGTTTCCATGATGTAAGAAGAAATGGTCTTATTGCAATTAAATTGAGAGAAGATGATGAATTGATTTCAGCAAAATTTGTTGCCAAAGGCGATTCTGTTATTTTGGCGACAAATAATGGACAGTCAATTAGGTTTAAAGAATCGGATGCGAGAGAAATGGGAAGAACCGCCAGCGGAGTGACGGGAATAAAATTAGGTAAAGGAGATTTTGTAATCGGTTCAAGTGTTGTTAAAAAAGAAGACACAAATCCTGATTTCTTTGTAATTAGTAAAAATGGTTATGGAAAGAAAACGCCACTTAAAGAATATAAAATACAAAAAAGAGGCGGTTCAGGAATAAAAACTATGAAAATAACCGAGAAGACTGGCAAGCTGGTTTCTTCGGAAGTTCTTACTGAAAATGAGCTTGAGATAGTGGCGATTTCAAAACACGGACAAGTAATCAGAGTCGGAGTTGATGAAATTCCAACATTAGGAAGACAAACTCAAGGCGTGCGAATAATGAAATTGAGGGAGGGAGATAAGATTGCGTCACTGACTTGTTTGTAAGAATAAGTGAGAAGTTCTAATTTCTAATACGACAAATTTTGCGAAGCAAAATTTGTCAAAGAAAACTTTTCAAGTTTTCGTCTCTGTGCGTCATTTGACTGAAAAATTTTCAAGAAAAAATGACCGGCTTTTAGCTAAGCCGGTCATTTTTTCTTGAAAATTTTTCAGTCAAATGACTTGGCAGTCCATAATCGCAATTTAACCATTTCATATTTTGTGCATTAAGAGACGA
The DNA here is from genome assembly GCA_018894995.1 of Patescibacteria group bacterium. Classification (GTDB taxonomy): domain Bacteria; phylum Patescibacteriota; class Minisyncoccia; order Phycocordibacterales; family UBA12079; genus UBA12079. The sequence goes on from JAHIOZ010000085.1 coordinate 1,710, forward strand.
TCGTCTCTTAGTGCACAAAATTTAAAAAGCTTAGACTTTTAGAAACCATCGTCTAAAAGTTAGAAATTAAAAACCACGGAAGCCTTGAAATATACCCCAAAAAGTGGACACGAAAGTGTCCACTTTTTTGGGGTACAGTTCATTCAACTCCTGTGGATTTTAATTTAATTATTCCCAAACGCCCCACCCTCTAAAGAGGGTGGGGCGTTTGGGAATTTTCTTTAGAATCTGGTGTTTCAAAAAATAAAAAACACTTGGAAACCGGGTTTCCAAGTGTTTGAATTGGTTAATTTATTTTTTCCGGTTTATAGTTTGAGGGTGCTTTGTTTAAAAATTCCTCCAACTTTTCTCGAGAGAGTAATCCTTTTTGAGCTCCTACATATTGAACAACTGACATTGAATTGATTGGTGCCCAGCTTAATGCTTCAGCGGGAGTTTTTCCAATAGCTAAAGCTGCAGTAAAGGTGGAAGAAAAAGCATCGCCAGCTCCCGTTCTGTCAACTATTTCTCCTTGATCAGGATACATAGGAATGTGCCACATATCGTTACCGTTATAAACATAAGCTCCGTTTGGACCATCGGTTATCACAACCATTTTAGGTCCAAGTTCTGATATCATTTTTAATAAATCTTTTATTTCCGTATTTTGAGCATCATCTCTGAGTGGTTTTAAAATTCTTCTTGCTTCTTCTTTGTTGCAGAAAAACAAATCCGCTCTCTGATATATTCCTTTCATTTTTTCATACCCAAGATTCATTTGAAATGTTCCTGGTTGAAAAGACATTTTTATTTCAGAATGAGTTTTCAAATAATCCAATATTTGTTGGTGATAAGGAAGAGAATTTTCCGCCAACGAACTTAAATAAATCCATTTTGGAGAACCGATGTCGGGGAATTTGTAATCAAATTCTGCATGTTTTACTAAAATTGTTCGGTCGGAATTATATCTTAAAACATAGTGATAATTGGTTTTTTCACCGTCGTGAGTTTCCACAAAATCCGTTGCAACACCGTCTTTTTTTAGAGAATCTAAACATTTTTGCCCGTTTTCGTCATCCCCTATGTTTGTGATTAAAGCTGATTTTAAGCCCAATCTGGAGGCAGAAACGGCTGCATTAGGGCTGTTTCCAACAGCGGAAACCTCCTCAGAAATTTCATAGGGAATTTTATCGGCGAAATTCATACAAAGTTTTTCACGACCGGATTCTTCATCTTTAAAAACTTCGGCTTCTTTTAATTTAATAAAATTATCTATAACAATATCGCCAATGGCGACAAAATCAAGTTGTTCATTATTTTTATTTTCCATACCATCTATTATACAGGAGTGTTTGGAATTTTGAAAATCGGTAGTTGAGAATTATGAATTATGAATAAAAAAGTCTAATAAAAAAACGAATTTTGCCAAAGGCAAAATTCGTCGTCCTAAAAACTAAAAACTCTTTAAATTTGAAAAATTTAAAGTAACGACGCAACTAAAAACTAATTTGTGTTATAATTATCTTTATGAAAACTTTAAAACAAATTATTCAAGAGGCTGAAGAAAAAAAAGTTGCGATTGGTCATTTTAATATTTCAAATATTGAAGGGCTTTGGGCTATTTTTAATTCAGCAAAGGAATTAAATGTTCCTGTTATTATTGGAGCTTCAGAAGGGGAAAGAAATTTTGTGGGGACAAAACAGGTCGCTGTTTTGGTAAAAAGTTTGCGAGAGCAGTTTGATTATCCTGTTTTTTCCAATGCTGATCATTGTCACTCTTTTGAAAGTTTTAAAGAAGCGGTTGATTTCGGTTTTGACGCAGCTATTTTTGACGGCTCAAAACTTTCCATTGAAGAGAATATTGAAATGACAAAAAAATGCGTTGAATATGCAAAAAGTGTCAATCCTGATTTTATTGTTGAAGGGGAATTGGGTTATATCGGCGGTTCTTCAAAAATGCTGGATACCATTCCTGAGGGCGTGGCTTTGGGAGAAATGATGACAAAATCGGAGGAGGCTAAAAAATTTGCAAAAGAAACAGGAGTGGATTTGTTTTCTCCTGCGGTTGGAAATATTCACGGAATGTTAAAAGGGGCAAAAAATCCGAATTTAGATATTGAAAGAATAAAAGAATTAAGAGAGACCGTCGGTATTCCGATGGTATTGCACGGAGGTTCCGGTATTTCCGATGAAGATTTTGTTTTGGCCATAAAAGCGGGAATTTCAACTATTCATATAAATACGGAAATAAGGTTGGCTTACAAAGAAGCATTGGAACAATCGTTGAAAAATAATCCGGAAGAAATCGTACCTTACAAAATTATGAAGCCGGTTGTGGAGGGAATAAGAGAGGTGGTGAAGAAGAGATTGGAGTTGTTTAATTCAATGTTTTGAGTCTTTAAAAATGGTAGACAAATGCAAAAATCAAATATCAAAAATCAAAATGACAGTTTAAAATAAAAAATAAACGACGGATTTTGCTTCGCAAAATCCGTCTTTTCCAACCCCTTGACAAAATTTGACGATTGTGTATAATTATTGCAGAATTCAGGTGAGGTTCTTTGATTCAAAACTTGCGAAAGGAGAAAGATCATGAATAAAAATAAGGTTGAAAGTTCTTACATCACCCACATTTTCACCTTTTTGGTTGACGAGACCAAGACGGTGGAAGAACTTGTCGCTGAAGGAAAATATGATTGGAGTAACAGCGATGTTACTTCAAAAAATTTTCCTCGTTCCGAGAACGGGACGAAGGGGGAAAGGGAAGTCGCCCTTTTCCATTTCAACAAAACAATGACTTCTGAACAGGTTATTGCCGAAATGGATAAGGTTGGCTACCGCCCCGCAACGATTTGGGAACTTCTTGGTTTGGGCATCGCCCAACCGAATCTTCAAAGAGAGTTTCCGATCATCGCTCTGGGTTCTGTCTGCGTACTTGACGGTTTGCGTCTTGTGGCGATTTTGTGCAGGTATGCCGTTGGTCGTTACCTGAGTCTGGGTTGGTTTGGTGGTGATTGGCGTGACGTTTGTCGTTTCGCTGGTGTCTGCAAGTAGACTCTCAGGACTTTGTATCTTAGATCTCTTTAGATACTTAGTCCTTAAACCGTCAATTTTTCCGTAAGGAAAAATTGACGGTTTTTTTATGTAAAAAAATTTGCTTTTTGTCTTCTAATATAGTAGATTTATAGACATTGAAATTGAGTTTTGCGGATTGGGGAAATCACCCGTGTTAAATATCTTTTAATTTTTTAGAAAAAATCAAAAGTTTCAAATTTTTACAAAATTTGAATTTAACAGGGTAATATTTTTCTAATTCGCTTCGCTCATAAGAAAAATATTATGTCAGTAAGAATGCGTCACACAAAAGGCCATACAGCCAACAGAAGATCACATCATGCGTTAAAGGCGCCTCGTCTTTCGGCATGTCAGGATTGCGGAGCTCTTCACTTGAGACACAGAATGTGCGGAACTTGCGGTAAATATAATGGAAAGCAAATTGTTGATGTGATTGCTAAAATTGAAAAGAAAACTCAGAGAATTAAAGCAAAAGCAAAAGCCTTGGGAAAAGAAGTTGAACCGGACAAGAAAGAAAAGAAGGAAAAACCTTTGTCTGCAAAAGCGCTTTCAAAAAAATAAAACAAAACAAAAAATCCGCAAAGCGGATTTTTTGTTTTCAATTTTTTAGAAAAGATTTGGTTGGTTGTTTTTTCCACTTCTGTGACTTTAAATATTTATTTTTCTGTGTTATATTTACTTGAGTTTTAAGAAAGTTTAAAAACTTGAGTTTCGAATTTTGAATTTATTTATGTTTACGGCTTAGAATTTAGAGTTTAGAATTTAAAATTTTTAGATAAAAATTTCGTTATGTCAAACAGGCACCTTTCAAGAACAATAGTACTGCAATCGCTCTTTGAGTGGGATTTTGCCAAGCAAGATGATTCCCGGTTGGATGATATTCTTGTTTACAATACGAGAGAATTTTCCACCGGTTTGTGTGATTTGGAGTTTTCTAAAAAACTCATTAATAGTGTTGTTTCCAAAAAAGATGTTATTGACGATGTTATTGAAAAGGCCGCTCCTCAATGGCCTGTAGATAAAATATCCGTTGTTGACAGAAATGTTTTAAGAATCGGAATTGCCGAATTGCTTTTTGCCGACAAAAACGAAATTCCTCCCAAGGTGGCGATAAATGAAGCGATTGAACTGGCGAAAAGTTTCGGAGGAGAAACCAGCGGGAGATTTGTCAGCGGAGTGTTGGGAACCATTTATAAAGAATTGGGTGAGCCGGGGAAAAATGACATTTCAAAAAAGAAAAAGAGAATTGAGGATATTCCTTATGAACAAATGTTGGTTGAAAAAAAATGCGGAGCCGTTGCCTATTGTGTTCACAATGACGAAATTCTTGTCGCTTTAGTTCATGACATTTTTGGACACTGGACTCTTTCAAAAGGAGGTTTTGAAAAAGACGAAGATGACAAAGTTTGTTTGCAAAGAGTGGTCAAAAAAGAAATTGGTTTGGAGATAAAACCGGAAGAAAAATTGGGAGTCAATGAATACATTGCTTATGACCCGGAAAAAGGGAAAACAAGAAGGCAAGTTGTTTATTATTTGGCAAGCGCCAATTTTGACCCGTTGGTATTGGAGGAAGGTGAAGATGCGGGTGGTTTGGATAATGCAAAATGGTTTAAATTATCGGAAATATTGGATTTGAATTTTTATGACGATGTTTTGCCGATTATCACCAAAGCCATAGACAAATTAAACAGTAAGGGGATTATAAACAGATAAAATAAAAATAAAATGAAAGATTTTGCGAATTTTGAAGAAAAGATAGGAGTTGTTTTTAATAATAAAGAAATTTTAAAACAGGCTTTTACTCACCGCTCTTATGTTAATGAACACGGCGGTTCTTATTCTTCTCATAATGAAAGATTGGAATTTTTAGGTGATGCCGTTTTGGAATTGGTGGTTTCCAGTTATCTTTACAAAAAATTTCCTGAAGAGAAAGAAGGGGTTTTGACTTCTTATCGGGCGGCTTTGGTAAATACAATAACAATTTCCACCGCAGCTAAAAAATTGGGAATAAATGATTTTTTGTTACTTTCAAAAGGTGAAGCAAAAGATACGGGGAGAGCGAGAACCTTTATTTTAGCTGATGTTTTTGAAGCGGTTATCGGAGCCATTTATTTAGACCAGGGCTATGATGTTGTCCATAAATTTATTGCTGATAATATTTTCCCTTTGACAGATGAAGTTATCAAGAAAAGGTTGTGGCAGGATTCAAAAAGTTTTTTTCAAGAGAAAGCTCAGGAAATTGTTTCAGTTACGCCTATTTATAAAGTTTTGGAAGAAACAGGACCCGACCATGCAAAGAATTTTAAAGTGGGGGTTTTCTTAAATGATGAAAAAATTGCCGAGGGAGATGGAGTTTCAAAACAAGAAGCTGAACAAGAAGCGGCAAAAAACGGTTTGGAAATAAAAAATTGGTTTGATTAAATTTAAGTTAAATTAAATTGAAAAAAACCGTTTCGGCTTCGCCGAAACGGTTTTTTTTGTTTTTTCACTCCAAATTTTGGTTTTCTGTCATTAAAAAATCCCCAGAGGCAAGGCCTCTGGGGATTTTTTAAAGCAAATAAATTTCTCCTGCGCTTTCTTTTACAATTCCTTTTATTTCCATCATTGATATTGCAGAGTTTAAATCTGTGATTGGAATATTTAATTTTCTGGATAATTCATCGCGAGAAATCGGTTCAATCAAAGCTTCAGCAATCTTTTTTTCTTCAGGTGTGCAATTTTCAAAATTTATTTTTGTTTGCCCAGAATTATTTTTTGTTTGAAAACCTAAAACATCAAGCAAATCTTCACCGCAAGTTATCGGAGTCGCCCCTTGTTTTAACAATTTGTTTGAACCGATAGCCCCCGGTGAAAAAATTGAGGCAGGCACAGCACAAACCTCCTTATTGTAATCAAGCCCCATTCGAGCGGTAATTAAAGTGCCAGATTTTTCTTCCGCTTCAATAATTAAAATTACATCCGCCAATCCCGCCATAATTCTGTTTCTTTGCGGGAAACTCCACACAGTCGCTTTAAAGTCCGGTTCAAATTCAGACAAGAGGCAACCGCCGGAATTAACAATTTCTTGCGCTAATCTTTTGTTGATACTGGGATAAATAACTTTTTCATCAAGTCCTGATCCGGGGATGGCGATTGTTTTCAAATTTATTTGGAGAGCTGTTTTGTGAGCAATTGAATCAATACCTGTCGCCAATCCGGAGATAACAGTTATGTCGTATCCTCGCAAACCGGAAATGATTTTTTCACAAGCTTCTTTTCCATAATTTGTGTATTTTCGAGAACCGACAACCGCGACAAATTTTGTTCCTCCTTCATTGTTTTGCGATTTCCAATTTGGCATTTCACCTTTGATAAAAAGTTGTTTGGGAGGTTGAGGAATTTCAAGAAGTAACTCAGGAAAATCTTCTTTTGCCAATTTTTTGATTTCGTGATTTTCGGTTTCGTAATTCATTTGAAATATTTTAACATATATAAATATATAATCCGAATACATGAGATAAACATACAAATATGCGAATGATGCGAATGATACGAATGGATACAAATGATTAAAATTTTTAATTTTATAATTTTTAATTTTTAAATAAATTTTAATTTTTAAAACACGACGACGAATTTTGCCAAAGGCAAAATTCGTCAATGAACTGTCGAGGACAGTTTGTCTTCGCGAGCATGACACCATTTTTTAGTTTTTTGAAAAACTTTGTTTTTCAAAAAACTAAAAAATGGTGTCATGCGTGGCAACCCATCGTTTTGTAATTCAGAAGAAAGATTGTTTTTTTCTTTGTTTGATGTAATATTTAAGCAGAATTAAACAATTTAAAAAATCAATTTTTAACGGAGGTTTTAAAATGGAAGGGAAAAAAGAAGAAAATGGTTGGGTTATTGAAAGTAAGCATATTAATTTGCTGGTGTATTTAGTTCTCTTGGAAGGAGGATATTATTGGGGATATGTTAAAGATGAGGCCGTTAGGTTTTATCGAAAAATTGACGCGGAGCAAATGATTTCTTTTCTTCATTATCTGGGTTTTGCGCAAGCTGTTCCATACCAAGAATTTAATCCAAGAAAGGAGGAAGAAAGATGTTTGAAATTGACTCAGCCTTTATGAAATTTCTTGGTTTCGTTGATTTCCTCGGTTTGTTGTCAATTTGGTTGTTGGTTTTGTCGCTAATATTTTTTATTCTTTTTTACTTTTATGCCTTTTTGTTTAAAATACCTCATCATTCTTTGTGTTATCTCCAATTTTTGAAAAGAATAAAAAAGGTGTTTTATTAAAAAACAAATTTCTGTTCCAAAAGCTGTTTTTGTCGCAAGACAAAACCGGCCGTGTCAAATCATTTAATAATGACACCGAAACGGCTATCGATGAATCATATAATATGACACCAAGTTAATTGCTAATTTCTTGTCAACTTCGACTTTTGACAAGCCTTTTTTCTTTAAATAAACTTCGTAAAGTTTCTTAA
>JAHIOZ010000086.1 GCA_018894995.1 Patescibacteria group bacterium
TAATACAAAAAAAGAAACAGTTGATGGAGTAAAAATTATAAAATACACCAGACAAAGATCGCCTCATACAATACTACTTTATAAAAAAAGAGTTATTGGTATGACAGTAACTACGGAAGATAAAAAACAAAATGAATTTTTTAATAAGGTACTCTCAACATTTAAATTTATAGATTAAAAGAAACCCTCGCTGAAAAGCGAGGGTTTTGTTTTTTAAGGATTGATTTTGGTTTTACTGGCAACTATCCCAAAGACAGACATTGTCGCGTCCATCAACCTGAAGAGGATCGGTGCCATACTCACCCCTCCAACCATATGGGTCAACACGCTGACCATTCTTTTTCACCGTGAAGTGAAGATGGTCGCTCGTCTTACCGATTACACTGGTGCCCTTTGTCACAGAATCATTGGTGGAAACATAGATTTGATTCAAATGTAGATAATAACCCGAATCTCGTTAGGCTGAGCCCCTTGGAAACAAGGGGTTTTCTGGTTTTTTGAATAATAACTTGCTAAAATAAAGCCACGACTTTTTACGATTGAAAAGTTATAAATTTTAACAAAAAATCATGACTTTACTTCAACAAACCAAACAAATATCAAAAAAAGAAAACTTTTCCGAAAAAATATTCAAAAACCTTAAAGATCTGCTTCTGATCATTTATTGCTTCTGTAAAGATTTTATCACAGAAATAAAAGAAAATGTAATCAAAAAATTGCCTTTGCAAAAAATTGACAGAAATCATCCTCCGATTAAAAAAGGAAAATTGTCGGTTGCGGAAATCACGACTCTCGCCATCTTCAGAAATTTCACGGGACACAAAAACTGGGCTGATTTTTATCGTCACATCGTCAATTACCACACGGATGATTTTCCTAACTTTCCTAATTATAAAAATTTTGTAAAAATGACAAATAAGGTGGCAATTTTTGGAAAAGAAATCTTGGACTTTTTTATGAAATTTTTTATTCAAAAAACACCGGAAAAAGACTGTAAAATAACGGATCCCACTAAATTGAAAGTTTGTGAAAACAAAAGAATTTTTCATCACAAAACAGCCGACGGATTTGCCCAAAGAGGAAAGTCTTCAATGGGTTGGTTTTTCGGTTTCAAACTTCACATAATTTGCAATGAAAAAATGGAAATTTTGAAAATCAAATTCACCCCCGGAAACACGGATGACAGAAAAGGTTTGATGCAAATTTGGGATGATATTTTTGGAATGATAATCGCGGATGCCGGATACATTGGAAAAAATATTTTTACCAAAGCCAAAGAAAAAGGAATTCATCTTTTCACTTGTGTAAAAGCAAACATGAAAAAATTACTGACGAAAGAACAGAAAGAAATTTTGAACAAGCGATCTTTGGTTGAAACCGTTTTTTCAGTTTTAAAATTGAGAATGAATTTAGAAACCACTTTACCAAGATCTGTTGACGGATACTTTTCTCATTATGTTTGGGTTTTGGTCGGTTATCAATTCAAGAAATTCTTAAAAAACATTGATTTTAAGCCACTTTCAGCCTAACGAGATTCGGGTTATTAGAGGGGCTACTTCAAAATCAAAAAAAAATAGACTCTTACCATTAAATCCAGTTTTAGAAATGCATCTGAAAGATTATCTAACAGAGAGAAATAAAAGAAAATATAAAACTGAATATCTTCTTGCTTCTAATAATGAAGATACAAAATTTACTCGTCATGGTTTAAAGCATTGGGTAAATAAATTTGTTGAATTGTCGGGAGTTAAATTTCACTTGCATCAATTCCGTCATACTTTTGCCTGTGGTCTGGCTGCTAATGGAATTGATTCGTATAAATTACAAAAATTAATGGGACACAATGACTTAAGAATGACAGATAAATATTTAAGATCTTTAGGTGTAAATGATTTTAGAGATGAAGTTAATCGATTGTGCATTGATAATTTAGTATAGATATGTAATTATAAATGATGTCGAACCATTATTTATAATTTAATTAATTTGGTTTGCAGTATTTTTTTGGATGATTTATTTTGTAAAAATGAGGTCATCACAACGGTAGGTATTTAATGAATAAAAACTAAATTACAGCCTTTGTTTTCAACATATTTGTGGGAAATAACCTTGATTACTTTGTTGGTAATGACGAGGTCAGCAGTTCAATCCTGCTCAACGGCTCATTGTTAAGTAATAAGTGCGGAGTAATAAGTAGTAAGTAATGAATTTTGCCTTTGGCAAAATTCGTTAAATGAAAATCAAATATTGCCGTCTTAGCTCAGTTGGCAGAGCAATGGTATCGTAAACCATAGGTCCGCAGTTCGATTCTGCGAGACGGCTCAGACGAAAGTGTGGAATTATCAAAGTAATAAGTAACGAATTTTGCCTTTGGCAAAATTTGTCACTAAAAACTAAAAAATGTTAGAAATTTTTACAACAATAATGGGGGTGATGATGTCTTTGGGATATTATCCTCAGGCTTATAAAATATACAAAACAAAGTCAGCTAAAGATGTTTCTCTTTCAACTTTTTTGATTTTCGGAATCGGAACCGTAACTTGGACAATCTACGGTTTTTATACTAAAGACTTAACGATTATTTTAGGTTTTTTGGTTGGGGTTTTTGGTTCGTGGTTAGTTGTCGGTCTTTACCTATTTTATAAAAATAAAAATCATGAATAATTTTTATAATGTTTAAGAATATCTGAAGTCCTGCACTTTGGTTTCTATGCACAAAACCTTAAATATTCCTATTTATTTGCTAATCTCATTATACTCTAAATTATCACAAAACGGAAAAGTGCGGGATTTGGGAGAAAAAAATTTGCCCTCATCTTATTTTTAACTGCGGCAAATTTTTCGAACCAGATATTCTTTGTTAGACGATGTTTTCTTTTAAATTATTTTTTGCGGTCATGGACTTGACAGATTATCCGTTATCTGCTATACTAAAATATCAATAGTGAGAAATTGTTATTTAACTCAAAAGGGTGGTTTTCTCGCTATTGCGAGGATCTGTCTTTTACAAAATTCTTCGAGGAGGTGCAAGATGTCTCAAAAAAAGTGGGAATTGACTATCGGATGCCATTGCGATACCAAAGAAAGTCTCCATTGGGAAATTCGGGAACATGACACTCTTCGGGAATGCAAGGATGATGTTTTAGAGTCGGAGAGGCAATGGAGGAAGGAGGGTAAATGTTTTTGGTTTGCTAATGCTGTCGGACATGACGGCACCAAAATCAAACTTCATACGGTAAATCCCCCACGCCTCTAAACGAGCGATCCGGGTTCAAACACAAGGCGTTGGCTATACAGCTGACGCCTTTTTTTATGAGCAAAAAATATTTTTGAACAAAATTTCGTTTAACTCGTTTTTATGCGAACTTTTTGATTGTTAATGACTTAAATTTGTATGTTATGCGAAATTTTGCTAACCTTTGTTATAGTTATAGTATCACAGAAAAAATGTTGAAACAAACAAGGGCTTAATTTAAAAATCTCAAACAAAATTGAAAATTACGACGAATTTTGGCGAAGCCAAAATTCGTCGTTCTAAAAACTAAAAACTCTTTAAATTTGAAAAATTTAAAGCAACGACGCAACTAAAAACTAA
>JAHIOZ010000150.1 GCA_018894995.1 Patescibacteria group bacterium
GTGTTTTTTAAGACTGGTTAAGGTGATTGGTCATATTTTTTAAAATAGGCGTTTAACATAGCTTATTTTAGATGTAGGTGAAAAGCCCTACTATATAAGGCTTTTAAGAAGGTATTTTCCCACAGATTTTACACATTTTTTCTATTTGTAAGTAAACGTTGTTAGTTTTAATCCCTCTGTCATTGTGAGTTTTCGAGGAAAGCGCGGCACAATCTCATCTCCTAACTATTTTTTAAAAAAAGAAGGACTTTTAAAACCTTATGGCGTATATAAATATATAAAACTATAAATAAAATTTAATATTGTAACCTGTATGAAGGTAGCAGTAGAGTCTTTTTCTTTTCACAAAAAGAGAAAAGGAGCCGAAGAGGCAAGATACCAAATGTATCTAAACTTTCAGGTAGAAGGACTGTTACCGGACAGAACTCTGGAAAGCTTTATACTAAAAAGCACCGACGGGGCAATTCCTAATTTTTAGGAAAACCCATACAGAGTTTACTAAAAGAATTATTTCCTATTTTCTTAGGAAGAATCTTTCAGGTAGAAAGACAGAGCAAGAGGTTAAAATAATTATTTTCTTACCCTGTTTTTTTGTTTATAGTTGTTGAAAGTTGCTTTATAAATATAAATCTATACTGAAAAAACAATTTAGCAATAAAAGAAATAGCTTTTTGTGAACTTGTGAAGCCTACCCCAAAAAATATTTCTAGGAGTGATGTCATTTTGTCAGACCAAGAGTATGGGAAAAAACTAGCTGAAGAGATGGAGCTGGAGCCATTTTTAAAAGAATACAAATGTATTACTGGACTTACTTTGCAACTTGTAAGTCGATCTGAGCGTCCAGATTTCATAGCTCAACGAAGTGATGGAACTAGATTAGGCATTGAGCTTTCAAAGATCATGCGTGATCCGGAATCTACTTTCTGGGCTCGAGTTCTTAATGGAAATGAACAGGCTGATTCAATAGACACTGCCATAGATTTACAGAAACTGATACACCGTAAGGATATAAAGCGGTCCGCATCTGGTGGACATTACCAGACCGTACGGTATTAGTGCTTCAAATAATGGATTCGTCGATTGATCAAGTGGTATTGTTTCTTGATGATCAAATCATCCAAGAACTTAATAAAACGGGATTTTTCGAAATATGGTTAATGGACTACACTATCTTAGATGCCTTTGGAACCATTCAATTGTACGGTATCAAGCCAAGGAGGTGGCAAGGGCTTCACAACCCATTCAAGGACAGGAAACAAGCCATACGGATAAACCACCATAACGTGGCTAGAAAATATATAGCTTAATTATTAATATTTGATATATAAGAAAGCATCACTATTAATATCTTATAAATAGATGATTTTTTTAAATGTAAGTGATATAATTGTAAATAATAAATATAAACAATTGTTTATATTTCAATAATTTGACGATGTAAGAACAATAAATATATACGGGCGCTAGACTAGGCACAAGGAAGAAAAATTGAGAATTTCTAAATAAGGATTAATATAAACAATATGCAATTAACAAAAAATAATTTAGATACTGATTTTGATTCTATTCCGATTAAGTCTTTCTGGAATATGAGTGATAAAAAAGAGAATAAAATACACAGAATACATTCCTATCCTGCAAAATTCCCTGCATTTATCACAACTAAAGCTATTGAGTATGCCGAAAATAAAGGTGTAAATGTGAATTTGGTTGCGGATATCTTCTGTGGTTGTGGAACAACTGCTTATGAAGCCACAAGGAATGGAAAAGATTTTTGGGGATGCGATATTAATCCCGTTGCAACTCTAATTGCAGAAACAAAAAGCCAACAATATTCAAAAGAGAAATTGAAGAAATATTTTGATAAAATAAGAACTAGTTTTCTTCAGTATTCTATTAACATAAAAGAAACATGGGAAATAAATAGCAGAATAAAATATTGGTTTAAAGGAAAGCAAATAAAAGATTTACTCAGATTAAAGCGCTCAATCAATGAAACGTTCCCAATTAAAAGTAAATATCGAAAATTCTTTCTAAGTGCTTTTTCTAATATTTTAAAGCCAACATCTGTATGGTTAACCAAATCAATAAAACCACAAGTTGACCCATTTAAAAAACCTGCTGATGTAATGGAATCTTTTACAAAGCAAGTTAAAATGATGTGTGATGCAAATAATGAAAATGTGCTTACGAAAAGAACTAAAATTAAAATTGAAAATATTAATTTTTTAAATAAGAAAATAAACGGTTCGTTTGTAGATTTAATTGTTACGAGCCCCCCCTACGTCACATCATATGAATATGCGGATTTGCATCAATTGTCAACTTTATGGTTGGATTTTGCAGAAGATTATAGATCTCTTAGAGAAGGTACTATCGGAAGTTTGTATCACAATTCTAATTTTACTGAAGATATAAAAGAATTAAATAAAACAGGCGAAAAGACAGTTTTCCAGTTGTATAATTATGATAAAAGAAAGGCTAAATCCGCCGCTAAATATTTTGTTGACATACAAAAAAGTGTTTACAAAGCATTTGATATTCTAAATAAAAAAAGCTTAGCTTTTTTTGTAATTGGTAATACAGAGTATAAATCAGTTCGTATTGATAATGCAAAACATCTTGTTGAAAGTATGATTTTAGCAGGCTTTGAGGATATTGAAGTAACAAAAAGAAAAATATCAAAGAAAATCCTAACTCCATATAGAGATAATAAGGGAAAATTTACTTCAAACAAGAACAGCAGGAAAGTTTATGCAGAAGAATTTATTATAATTGGAACAAAAAAATGAATAAAAAAACTTTAAAGATTAGACCATACGCCAGGCTTTTAACAATGCTTGGAGATCAACTTATTAAAAATGAGCAAATTGCCTTAATTGAGTTGATAAAAAATGCTTATGATGCTGATGCTGATTGGGTAAAAGTAAGTTTAGAAAATTTCGGCAATAACCTTGAAGTATTGGCCAATTCTAAAATAATTATTGAAGATAATGGCGAAGGGATGTCTCTAAACACCATTGAGAAAAGCTGGATGAATCCGGCAACTCCAATTAAATTTGTTAAAAAAGGTGAATCAAAAAAGACAAAAAAGAAAAAAAGAATTATTCAAGGAGAAAAAGGGATAGGGCGTTTTTCGATGTTAAAGCTTGGAAAAAAAATTTTAATCACAACGAGACCAGAAAATAGTGATGTTGAATTCGAAATTGACTATGACTTTTCTGCATACGATAATGATTTCTTAACTGAAAAGGGAGAGGGAAAAGAGTTATTTATTGATGATTTGAATATTGAAGTTCGCACTAAAAAACCTGCAATTATTGTTGATAAAGAAATAAGTGTTGGTTACCAACCTTTCAACAGAGGTAATCACGGTACCAGAATTGAAATTTCAAATCTAAAAGGAAAGTGGAATGAAAAAAAGATAGAAAATATATATAACGATATTTCCAAACTTGAGTCCATTTTCGATATAATATTTAAAAAGAATAAAAAAAATGTTTTCACAGTTGGTATTTATACAAATGGTAAAAGATATTCTCTTAAAGAGGACTACATTGAGAAACTTTCAGGGCTATTTGATACTAAAGCTGTTTTTAAGATATATAATGGAGGATATAGCTCACTTAAAAAAGAATTTACTTTTCTTGAAAATGGAATTCCAAAGTCAATGAAAATTGATACCCCTATTTTTAAGAAAAATAGAGTTTTTAGAGACCGTTTTTGTATATTGGAAAAAGTTGAAGAAAATATACAGGCAAAATGCATAGGAAAGTATAGAACTCCTGAATGCGGTGACTTTTCATTTAATTTTATCATTTTTGATTTTGATAAAAATGCTCCAGCAAAGTATTTGCTCGATGACAATGATCGGCAATTAATTAAACAACACAGAATATATTTATATAGAGATGGTATTCGAGTTTTCCCTTATGGTGATCCCGAAGATGATTGGTTGAAAATAGATACTTACAGGGGTACAATTTCAGCAGGACAATTTTTTAGTAATGATCAAGTTGTCGGTTGGATTGAAATATCAAAAGCGGGAAATCCTAAATTAAAAGATAAAACTAATAGGGAAGGTTTAATTGATGAAGGAGATGCAACACAGGACTTCACCACCCTCATTCAATCATTTCTCTCTTATTTTAGGCTTCATCAATTTAAACAATATCAGGAAAATAATAAGGATAAAATAAAACAAGATATTTTTAAAACAGAAGAAGTAAAAAGACAATACGAGGAAATAAAAAAACATTTTAGGGATAATCCAATTGCAATAAATGCCATTAATGACCTATATAAGACCTATTCAATAGAGCGTAAATATTTAACGCAGAGAGTTGAAGCTACAGAAGATTTGGCTAGTGTAGGTTTATCGGTTGAGACTGCATCTCACGATTTGATGTTAATGCTATCCAAAGGCATACTTAGAATTGACGATTTAATGAAAGACTGTATGGGTGGCAGTATAACTATTGATAGGATTATTGAGGAATTGCAGAAATTAAGAGGTATTTTTTCTTTTATTGAAACCCAAATGAAAGATATTCAATTATTATTTAGATCATCAAAACAACGCAGAAGAAATATACGAGTAGATGATATCCTCCAAAAGGTAATCAGAATTTATAAAAACACTTTAACTAGAGCAGGAATTAAACTGGAAATCGAAAAAATTGGTTCACCCTTAATTGCTAAATGTACTGATGCTGTTTTGCTTCAATTATTTATTAATCTTTTTGACAATTCAATCTTTTGGTTGACAGATATAAATATTAAAGAAAAAATAATAATTATAAAATTAGATGGAAATAATAGGAAATTGATTTTTTCAGACAATGGACCTGGAATAAGTAAAGAAGATGTCCCTTATATATTTGAAGCTTTTTATACTTCTAAGGAAGAGGGGCGGGGGCTTGGATTATATATTGCGAGACAATTATTAGAAAGAATTGATTATTCAATCTGGCTTGCTGATATAAAAGCAGATATGATATTGTCTGGCGCTAATTTTGTTGTAAGTTTTGTTAAACAAGGTGAATAAATATGGATATTAAAAAACTACTTTCAGGGATTGCCATTATTATTGATGATAAAATAAAAGAAGAAGATAGCCAAGACTTAATATTAAAAATTCGTGATCAATTGAAAAAGAACTATATTTCAGTATTGGAATATGAAGATTTACCTGATAATACAGAAATTTGCAATTTTAAAAATATAAGCTTTATTTTACTTGATTGGCAACTTTTTGAAACGCCGGAACCGGGAATGCAAATAGATGAACCATTATTCATTAATAATAATATCGAATTTTTAAAAGAGATTAAGAAGGTTGGTTTTACTCCAGTATTTATTTTTAGTAATCAATCCCCGTATTCAATAACTAGAAAGCTTTCTGATGAAGGTATCTATAAAGAAGGTTCTAATAATTATATTTTTATAAAACAAAAGCAAGATCTTTTTTCAGATGTTGACGATAATTTACTCTTTGCCGAAATTGAAAATTGGCTTAAAAAGACTCCTTCCATATATGTTCTCAAAGAATGGGAACATTCTCTAAATGAAGCTAAGAGAGATTTATTTTGGGCTTTCTATAATATCAACCATAATTGGCCATCTGTTTTACAAAAAACCTTTAAGGGTGATGGCTCTGATGTAAATTACGAATTAGGTAATTTTATTTATAAAAATATATCTGCACGGACAGAACAAATTCCTTTTGATGACAATATCCTTAATCTAGAAGATGAGGATATTAGTAAAGAAGACATTAGGAAAGTTCTTGAAGCAGAAAGATTTATCAAAAACGATGCTTTGCCTGGTAAACCTTGTACTGGAGATTTATTTGAATATGAAGTTGATGTTAATGGGTCAAAAGAAAAAAGATATTATATAAATATTCGCCCAGAATGTGATATTGTTCGACAAGGGGGGAATCCTAAACTGTATTGTCTTGAATGTCGTATTCTTGATGAACAAAGAATCAATTCGGGTAATGATGATGAGATCTCTTTTAAGGAAGGAAATTTTATTGACAAATCAAATAATATTTATATTCCTTTTATTGATGGTGGTAAAATAATAGAAGTTCGTTTTAGAAATATGAAGATATTAAAATGGAAAGATAAACTTAAAGACGAAAATGATGATGAAATAGATAAAATGTTCAAAGAAACAAGAATAGGGAGATTATTACCGCCCTATATAACAAAAGTGCAACAACGTTATTCATCCTACTTACAACGTCAAGGTTTACCAGCTATTCCTGAACAGGCAATAAGTGATTAGTATTTTGAATAAAAAAATAGGGACAGATGTACTAGCTCAATAATTCGGTAACTTTTTCTAATTTTTCGTAAGGAGTTTGATAAGTTCAGATTCTCAGCGTCTACTTAAATGGTTATAATATTGCAAGAAACAGACTTTTATTATGCTTTTATCATGTTTAAGAAATTACGGTATGTCAAATATAAAAATTTATCTCCCCTATAATTTATTCTACATAATCTAAAAATTCTATCCTATCTCCCCGGTCAGTTTTACAATTCAAGTTGTACAACCTTATGAAGAAATAGTATAATTAAAAATAATTCGTTTCACAGAACGACATGAAATAATCAAAAAAAGAAGAAGTTAAAAATAAATTAAAACTTAAATGCACAAAGAGCGATTAGTGGAGATATCCGAATGGATAATCAGAAAATGAACCAAGGACAAATAAAAGCAATCCGGGGAAGTGTCGTTGATGCTTTTTTCCCGCAGTTTCTTCCCAAGATAAATTACCAATTGAAATCCGGTGAAGCGATTATCGAGGTAACCCTTCATCTGGATGCTAATACGGCTAGAGGAATAGCCTTAACACCTACTCAAGGGCTAAAAAGGGGAGATGAAATCATTGACATGGGACATCCCTTGCAAGTGCCCGTGGGGTCCGGATTATTGGGGCGAATGTTTAATGTTTTTGGAGAACCGATTGATGGAGGAGATGTTTTAACGCCTGAAAAATTAGTAGCGATATATCAAAAATCTCTTCCTCTTGCCGAACGGGCTACGGCGACAGATATTTATGAGACCGGGATAAAGGTGATTGACGTTCTGGCTCCCCTGGAAAAAGGCGGGAAAGCCGGTTTATTTGGCGGTGCGGGTGTCGGCAAGACGGTGCTGATTATGGAGATGATTCACAATATGGCTTTGGAACATGAAGGGGTGAGCCTCTTTTGTGGAATCGGCGAGCGTTCCAGAGAGGGAGAAGAATTATATCGGGAAATGAAAGAAACAGGCGTCCTGAAAAAGGCGGTCTTGATCTTTGCCCAGATGA
>JAHIOZ010000151.1 GCA_018894995.1 Patescibacteria group bacterium
AAAAATAGGACTTTCATTTCAGAAAGCTGCTTTTGAAGCAGAAAGAACAGATGACAATAAAATTCCCCGGGGCAAGCCCTCTCGCTTACGCTCGCCTTTCGCTTCGCTCAAGCGGGGTATTTTTTCGGAATTTCGATTATAAAAACGCCGCAAGCGGCGGGGTATTTGACCCGAGCTACGCAATAAATACTTAGCATGGGCTTATGTTGAAGCAGCGCACTTTGCCAAAAGGAAGCATGCCGGCCAATCCATTTTCGGCCAGAAAGGATATATAAGAGTTGTGAGCCGATCTCCTATCAAAATCAGATTGGGGCGAATATTGTAAAACTAGCGGTAATTCCAGCGGAATACTTTCTTTTGTCCAACGCGAAACTCCAACCCCAAACAATGGGTTTTGCGCAAATAAACGGATGCCTTTTTGCACCATTAATTGGCGAATCATATATGATTTATCTTGCTCCAATTTATCAAAGGTTCCCAAGCGTTGTTCAAAGGCATAAACAACATCACCCGGCGCTAAATTCACAAGCAAGGCCAGAAAACATATTAGCAAAAATAAGGCTGGAATATAGCGAAACCGCCGTCCTTGGGTAAAAAAAATCATCCACAAAACAAGCCCAATACCCACCACAGACGCAACCCAATTGGAACGCGACCCGTTCAGTAAAACTGCCACAACTATTGCTAAGCTCGCAATCACTACGAAGTTGCGGCGTACTCTGCCAAATATCAGTGAAAACAATACTGGAAGGAGCATCGAAAACTGAAGGCCATACATGTTTTGGGACAGAACACGCAACGACATCCATGCCCCGATTGCGCCACCAAACACTGCCTCGCCAAGACGAATGATGGCAAGGATTGTAATCCCCAGGCTGAGCGCCCAAACGATGCGTTCTAAAAGACCTGGCTGGCTGGAGGCCAGATAAACAGTCACCACAAAAACCAAGAGCCAGTAAGCAAAGCGCACCAGCGAAATCCATCCACCCGAATCAATTTGCACCCCGCTGCTTACCAGGCCATTAATCATGGCTGAGATAAAGATACCCACCCAAATAGCAACCGCCAAAATAATCCAGTGACGATAAGTATTAAACCAGGGTCGTGTCGGGCGAAGGAGAACAGGCAGGGCAACAAGAAAAAACACAGGGGCAGAAAGTGATAACCCCAACAACGGTACATCTATTAACGGCAGAGCAAGATAAACAGCAAAGAAAAGAAAAAGAAAATAAACTGAAGGTGAATATTCAGTTGGCTTCGGCGGTATCTCACCAGAAGCATTCAAGTTTAAAGTAGGAGGCGATTTTGTGACCAGAGGGCGCATATTATTCTCGTACCCAATCCAAGTATCGTCGTAACCCTTGCGGGAGTGATACATGGGGCTGGTACCCAAAGACTTCGATTGCCCGGTCAATAGCCGCACAACTATGAAGTACTTCGCCCAAACGAGATTCCGTGTAATGAACTTCAAGTTTTTGTTTGAGGATATCTGACAAAGTGGATAGCAAACCATTAATGGTTGTTGCTTCGCCTAGGCCAATGTTGAAAACCCCGCCGTCAGCGCTTTCCAAGGCCTGCCAGTTCGCAGTAGCAATATCCTCTACGTTGACAAAATCCCTGGTTTGCTCACCTGTTCCATATACAATTAAAGGCTGGCCTTCAAGTATTCGGCGAACAAAAATAGGGATTACATTGCCGTAAGCATCATATCGTTGATTTATGCCATATACATTGAAATAACGGAGGCAGGCGGTATGCCAATCATACAAACGTCCATAACAGAGCACTTGCTTTTCTGCTGCCAGTTTGCTAACCCCATACGGTGAAACAGGGTCGCATGGATGCGATTCGTCCACAGGCAGGTAACGGGTTTCCCCAAATATTGCCGCTGAGGATGAATAAACAATGCGCTCAACACCAGCCTTGCGCATATTTTCCAGCAAGTTCAGAGTTCCCAGAATATTTATGTGCGAATCGTGAATAGGATCTTCAATCGACCGAACATTGCCAACAGATGCGGCCAAATGAAAAACCGCATCCACCCCTTTTACGGCACTTGCCACCAATTTTGAGTCGCATACATCTCCCTCGATGACAGTCAAGTTTTTCGATGTTGGCACATTTTCCTGATAGCCAGTAGAAAAATTATCGAGGATTGTTATTTGCCAGCCTTTTGCCAGACCATGACGAACAACCGCCGAACCGATAAACCCTGCGCCGCCCGTTACAAGTGCTTTCATTTAAATTTCTCACTTCCATGCTTAATTAGTTCGGTGCGCAGCCTGTCAGCAATTTTTGCGCCATGGAACTCGCTGGCTGCCAAAAATGCATTTTGAACCAGGCGTTGGCGAAGATGCGAATCAGCTCGCAAAGTTTTCAGCGCATTCAAAACTGCGTCATCATTCAATTCATCCACTACATAACCACACTCTCGTTCCAAAAAGAAGCGAGCAGTATAGTATTCGGATGGACAGTGTACCAGCACAGGACGACCACTCACCAGATATTCGTAAGATTTGATGCCAAAACAAGTGGCCAGTTGGTCTCTTTCTTCATTATCTTGCACAAAGGTGAGCGGCAAATATAAGACATCACAGTCCTGCAAGTATCTAACTAATTCGTTTTTATCTGCCGCAAAAGCCAACCGGGCGTTATCGGCCCATACACCATATTTTTCAAGTTCATCTTGGGATTGGGCTGTAAAATAGCGAATCTCATATTCAGGCTTGCCGGCAATTGCCCTAACCAACGCTTGTATAGTATCGAGTCGAGCAGTGACTACATTACCACTATAGCCAATTATGAATGGCTGCCCCGCAGGGCGAGAATTAATAACTGATAAAGGCGGTTGATTAATACAGGTGGGCAATGATAAAGGCTCAATACCATATCGCTCCCGATAATAATCTGCCATACCATCATTGACCGCAATAATACGCGTTGCCGCAGAAAAAACCTTCGGCTGAAGCCAGTTCGCAAGATTCTTTTGCCAGCTTAGGCGTGGTCGCTCTTGATACAAATCACAAAAATATGGATAAAACGGCAGGGAAGTTAACTTGTGAAGCCAATAGCCGGTTAGAAGAGCACCTTCATCAGGGAATACAGCCACAATAGACTTAAGTCCGTAACGCTTAATTGCCATAAGCCCTGTAAAAATCCCCATTACAGCAGCGATAAGCATCCAATAACGGTCTCCACGAACGCCAACAGGCGGAGACGGGATTCGAATCACAGGATATTTTAGTGCCGACATGGAAAGTTTGTTCCCCAGGCGAGGTGTCCGGCCAATTAGCACGACTTCTAGTGGCGAAAAATTCTCCAACAAATTACGTACAATAACAGGCGTCCCAGATGCCTGAACAGGCAAGGTATATGAAACAACCAAAAATGGAGAAGGAAGAGTCATGGTGTCTTCTTTGAATGCTTTTTCAGAACATCTTCATAGACAGCAAAAGTGGCAGCCGCATTCACGCGCGCATCGTAACGTTGGCGAGCAAGAACATAGCCTGCCTCGCCCATACGAGAAGCCTCATCCGGGTTATCTAGCAAACGCAGGATGGCCGCGGCCAAGGTTGAAGCATCGCCTGTCGGAAAAAGCAGACCGGTTTTGCCGGGTTGCACCAGTTCGCGTGAACTGGGAAAGTCAGAGGCGACTACCGGCCGTGCCATGGCCCCTGCTTCAATGATTGGCCGCGCAAAATGAGAGGCGCTTGCGGGCCACACTAACATTTTACAAGCAGCCAGCATCTCGGGCACATCGGAACGCATACCAATGAAACGCACAACATTTTCAAGATGGTTCGATTGAATAATTGATAATGCTTTTCGCTCAGGATTATCAAGATAACCGACTTCCTCACCACAACGACGCAGAAAGTGCTTTAAGCGTGATGGTGACCTGTCATTTTGCGGC
>JAHIOZ010000087.1 GCA_018894995.1 Patescibacteria group bacterium
TTCCTTCTTCATTAAAATCAGATACACGAATATATGGATAATCTGTTGGCTCAATTTGCAACTTCTTACCCTTTGGAATTCTTTTTCCACCTTTTATGTCAGCAATATCTCTTATTGTCTTAATTTCAAAATTTGAATCTGGGTTTGTAAAGATTTTAGTTAGATACGACTCAAAAAGCTCCCTGGAGTTTTGTAAATTCTTTTCGGTATTTTCTTGCGCCTTGGCAGTTTTTTCAAAAACCTCATCAAGAATTTTAACAATCCGTTTTTGTTCAGAAGGTGGTGGAATGGGGATTTCAATTTTCTTTAAATTTTCTTGATTTAACTTTGGAACAGTTAGGCCTGTTGTAAATTTTGTTAAATCAACAAGAAAGAAAAAATATATCATCCAGTTATCTAAGACAATATCTCTGTGAGGTCTAATAACATGAGCGTGATTATTAACCCAATATTTTCCATCAGCAATAAATGCCGTATTTTCACCTGCCCCCCACTTTGCCCCATCCTCTCCGATCAAAATTAATTTCTCATCAAAAATATAATCTTGAACATAATCCAAAATCCCAGTTGCTCCATAATATGGATACTCGCCAGCAACACGATCTCTTTTTGTGATTGGTTGTCGCTTACTATCTAAAACATCACAAACCTCACCAAGTTTTTTTATTTGCCAGTTAGATTTTTGTTTAACACTTTTCATTTTTTGATATTTTTTTGGGATTTTTTTCCCAGTCATACTCTAATTCAATATTCAATAATCTAATTTTTTCTCCAACATACAAATTTTTTAGAACCTTTTCTAGCTCCCGCTTTAGATCTTCATCTTGCTTAAAAATCGTAACTGAGCTTTCAATTTTTCCGCATAAGTCATTATAAAATTGTTGCAAATTTATAAAAAAAGTGTCTATTTCTTTAAATGTAGGCAATTTTTTGTCGGTTGGTTGTTTTTTATCAAAATGAGCAACACTTTTGCGCCGCAATCTTCTAATCTTATCTAAGATATGCTTATTTTCTTCTCTTTCTATAAATTTTGCATAAGCATCTTCGTCAATGTCCCTCAAGGTAAGCGCATTATCATTATTATCAAATCCGTGCAAAATCTTAACTACAAAAACCTCTACCGCATTGTGCTCTATAAGTTTAAATATATTATGTTGTTTTTGTACCCAAAAATATTTTTCAAAAAGTTGTTTACCAACGATGCTTTCGGCTCTGCTTTGGTACAACAATTTAAACAATGTGTACGATAACTTGGCATCAATAATGCTTAGTCTAAAATGGTTTATCGCTTCCTTTTGATAATCTTTATTATTGTTCATAATTTTTAAAGCATTGTCTACTTTAATTTCAAGGCGTCCAAGCCATCTGCGTTTATCTTCTCCGCAATTTTGTCATGTATTTCATAAAACTTTTCAAAATATTCCTCCCGACTCATTTTCTTTATCTCGGCTTTAGAATAAACTTTATAAAAATCACTGTCTGCCAATCTTTCAATCAGCTCATCCCAAAAGGTATCCTCGTCATATTCCTCCTTTATTTTCTGGACTTCCGTTTCCTCTTCAAAATACCGAGTAGGAAAAAATTTTTTCTCGTCAGCATTTTCATCATCTAAGTATTTTTCCAAACCAAACTTCTTAGCAAAAGAAAATACATAACTTTCTAAATCATCGAACTCATCATCGCGATCGTTTGTTCGGTGGGCATTTGCCATCCAACACCCCAAATAAACCGCTTTCAGTAACTTATCATATTGTTTTTTCGTAAAATCAATTTTCATAATTTTGCATTAATGCTCTTCAAGACATCCTCACTTTCTTCGTCTAGCTTCCCTATTTCTTTGAGTATAACTTTTGGATCTCTCAAAACTACCTCGTCGGTTTTGTTTGGATTTTTTACTGATAAATCAAAAGTTTTTGAGTCAACATCTTTTACGCTAACACTCCAGGAATTTTCTGAATCTTCTTTTTTCTTTTGTAATTTTACAAACTCTTCCAAGTCATTTTCATTCAGAGGATTGCCTTTGCCGAGATTGCGAGTGAGATTAAGCTGGTAGAACCAAACTTTTTTTGTTGGCACTCCTTTCTCAAAAAATAAAACCACTGTTTTTACTCCGGCGCCTTGAAATGTGCCACCGGGCAAATCAAGTACGGTATGTAAATTGCAGTTCTCAAGTAAAAGTTTTCTCAAACTGACAGACGCATTGTCCGTATTACTCAAAAAAGTATTTTTGATAACAATCCCCGCTCGTCCGCCCGCTTTAAGAATTTTGATGAAATGTTGCAGAAAAAGATTGTCTGAAGAGCTAGATTTAATTGGAAAGTTTTGTTGAAGCTCTGTTCCTATTTTCGCCCCAAAAGGTGGATTTGTTAAAATAATTTTATAGCGATCTTTTTCTTGAATATCGTTTATGTTTTCTGCAAGCGTATTCATGTGCCGAATATTTGGCGCTTCAATCCCATGCAAAATCATATTCATAATACCAATAATGTAAGCGAGGGATTTTATTTCTTTTCCGCAGAAAGTTTTATTTTGTAGCGTTGCCATCTGGTTTGATGAAAGTTTTGCTTGGTTTTGTGTCAGATAATTATAGGACTCGACCAAAAACCCCGCGCTTCCACACGCTCCATCGTAAATTGTTTCGCCGATTTTTGGGTCAACAACTTTTATAATAGTTCTAATCAATGGTCGTGGCGTATAATATTCACCCCCATTTCGCCCAGCATTTCCCATTTTCGCAATTTTCGCTTCGTATAAATGAGAAAGTTCGTGTTTCTCCTCGTGCAAACGAAAGTGCATTTCATCAACGGTGTTCAAAATTCCTCGTAATTTATAGCCACTGGAAATTTTGTTTTTTAGTTCGGAAAAAATTTCACCAATTTTATATTCAACGGTATTCGGATCTTCAGCTTTGAATTTTTTGAGATAAGGAAACAATTTCTCGTTTACGAACTCTCTCAAGTCGTCACCATCAAGTGCTTTGTGGTGGTCAAGCTTGCCATCTTCTGCTTTTGGACAAGCCCAATTGTCCCATTGATATTCAGGTTTTAAAATATATTCATGCTTTTTCCCCGCAAGTTTGCTTTCGGCTTTTTTTGTTTCCTCTAAGTCATCAAGATATTTCAAAAACAAAATCCATGAAGTTTGCTCCACATAATCAAGCTCTGTTCCACATCCAGAATCGGTGTGAAGAATATTGTCTATATTTTTGAATGATTGCTCAAACATATGTTTTACACTACAATCCTTTGATTTTACGCCAATTTTTGAGGTTTTTCAACGTCTATAAATCACTTTTTTGCTGTTTTTTACTTACCCCCAGCCCATTGACTTTTTGTTTCTAATACTATATCCTGACAGTATCGTATTTGAAAAAGGCGTCGACTCTATCGGTCGATGGCCTTTTTCTTTTGACTAGGAAAATTATCTAAATCATCATTGCACTCTATCTTTTCGTCATCTTTGTGGTAACGAATATTAAAAGCGTAGTTTCTAAAATCATTTGTTAATGTATCAACCCCCAAATTTTCTTTAAATTTATCCACCAACTTACCTTTGTTTTTTGACGCTGTTGTAATGATTTTTTCTTTCAACAACAACTCGTAATTGACAGAACCAATCAAAAGGTCTGCTAATTGCAACAAATCATTTGTTTGCGAGTTTAGACGACATACCCCAGCAACGGCCAGTCTCTTAAATTTATTATTGATATGATTTTTAACATTCAGTTCAAAGCGATTCCTTTTTGGAGAAACAACATTATCAGCCAAAACTATTAAAACTTCGTTTTTTCTCAAATTCCCCTCAAGTAAGTGTTTGGTGATTTGTTCATATGCGACAAAAGAATCGTTGTTGAATTCTTTTTTAAAATAATCATTTCTTTTGTCAATTGTATAAGATGAAAAATGAATACTTCTTGTGTTAAATAAGATATCTAAAACTTCTAAAACCGTTTTTATTTTGGCTTGATTAAGGCCATTAAATTTAAACTCCCACCAAAAATTATTTTTCTCTCTTATGTACCGTATTTTTTGTTGTAAAAAATACGGCTGTGAACATTTAATCATGCCTACGGTAAAATATGGCTGATCTTTTACACCTAATGTTCCTGATTCATCTAAAAAACAGAAGGGTGTCCAAATTTTTTTATAATCGGCTAGTGTCAATTTACGATTGTCTTTCTTAAAAAATTTATCCAGCATGTTTAAGTAAATTAAGCTAACATTTTTGAGTATACGTTTACCTTAAAGGTTTTTCAACTTATATTAGGCTCTACGACAAACTCAGAGCAGGCCCTTTTCTTTGAAACTTAGAAATGAGTTTTTGGTGACTATGACGTGGTCTATTATTTCTATGCTTAAAAGTTTACCGGCTTCTGCTAATTTTTTTGTGATAATCAAATCGTCTTCGGATGGCTCTGTGTCTCCCGATGGATGGTTGTGAGCAATTATTATTGAGGCCACTTTCTTGGCTATCGCCGGCTCAAAAACTTCGCGAGGATGAACGAGGTTTTCGTTAAGTGTGCCAATTGAAATTATTTCTCTTTCAATTTCTTGACTGCGACTGTCAAGATAAAAAACCACAAAATTTTCTTTTTGGCTTCCACGAATATCTGCCATTCTATCCCAAACGTCTTTGGGAGAAAGCAGAATTGAAGTTTTTTTACCTTGTAGCAATCTCCTGCCCAACTCAAAGCAAGCCATAATTTCACAAGCTTTGGCTAAACCAAGCCCGTGGATTTTTTTCAATTCATCCAAACCTATTTCCGATATTTTCTTACCTTTGAATTTTCGCAGTATTTTTTTAGACAATTCCAATACGTTCAAGTCCTTCGCGCCTGTTCGCAATAAAATCGCCAAAAGTTCCGCATCAGATAATTTGTCCGGGCCATATTTTTCCATTTTCTCCCGTGGCTGGTCAACTTTGGGAATGTCCTTAATTTTTGCCATGATGCCCTCAAGTTAATCACGATTTGAGGGTTTTTACAAGCTAGAAAAGTCAGAAAATAACGGTCTTTTGGCGGTTAAAAAACGCTTGTTTTAAGCGATTTTTTTGCCTATTCTATGCAAACCTAGCTAGGTTTGCATAGAATACTCCCAAAAAACGGAGAAATACACTCTTTGGGGAACTGTTGTTGTGGGTTATAAGCAGAAAAGGGGTCAGGTATTTTTTGGGTCTTTGCAACAAATTTGGGAGTTTTGCAACCAGAAACCCTCAAATTCCACTCTGAAGTGCAACAGTCGGTTTTGAACATAAAAAACAGCAGTTATCCACTTGCACTTGCTTTCTGGAGGATGGTTAGATGTGCTATAATGACATTAAGTTAATAAGAATTTTATGGACAAACTAAATGTCATTTCTGTGCAAGAAACGCTTTCTGCACGTAAGATAGCTCTATTCTCTGTAAAAGACTTCTCAAGAATTTTCAAGGTAGAACCAAAAACAA
>JAHIOZ010000088.1 GCA_018894995.1 Patescibacteria group bacterium
AACTGCTTTTATATGCTCGATATTTTTTTGGTCAAATTTCTCGTCTATTGGAATATATTTTTTAACCCCTTGTTTAAAGGGTTCGTAATTTTCGGAAATAAATGTAAGTAATACGTCTAATTCTTGATTGTCTAATGTGAGTTCACTCTTTGGACTATCACACTCAAGGGTTTCGGGGACAAAACCATCACTTTTATTATATCTGCCTACTTTTAGACAGATATCTTGTTTATCTGATTTATGTGGAATCCTCCAAAAAGCAACTCGGGTGACCACGCGTTGTTTTTCTTTAAGTAATCCTAAGAGATAGCTTATACCATTTTTAGTTTGTTTTACTACTTTCATATGTCTATTTTTAATTAACTCAACTCGTTGAGTTAATCGATTAAAGTAACCTTATTTTAAGGTGTAAAATACATCTGTGCCGATTTTTCCGTGTTGGATAAGTTTTCCTTCTTTCTCCAGTTGATCTAGATATCTTTCGGCAGTAGCATTTGAAACATTACATATTTTTTCAACATCATTATTCGTAATCTTCTGCGTTTGTTCCGCATTTTGTCCGCGTCCGTTCCGCATTAGATCCAAAATCTTTTCTTTGTTTTCTTGTTTTTTCTTCACTTGTCCAAAAATCAAATTGTTTTGTCCGTCTGTTATTTTTTTGGAACCAAAATAACTTCCGATGATTATTCCTGTTATTGCGATTAAGATTAAAGTTAGGTAATTCATTAGTTTATTTTAACATAACAGGAATATACAACCAACGGCTCAACTTGTTGAGCTGTTCAGATAAAAAATGAATGAAAATAAAAATATGATTATAAGGAAACGCTACCACACTGCTAAATTTATCTTGTGTCCCGAATCACTAAATATAATTTTTTGCTTCGCTCAAATTTTATCTAAGTACTTGTCGTCCTCCTATAAAGGTAATATATCCTTATCGCCAAACAAATTTACTTAGTTTCGACACTTTAACCTCATTTTTTGATAGAAATAATATTAATCAAATGATATAATAAAAAATGATAAAACAAAATAAAATTATTTATATAGTAATTATTGTGGTGGGGTTTGTTTTTTTGGGCTGGTATATACAACAACAAAATAAATTGCCGGAAACAACAGGAGAAGAGGAAGAAAATATCACAATTCAGCCTATTGATTCTGAAGAAGTGACATTGGAAACAGATGAGTGGCAGACATATCGAAGTGAAAAATATGGATATGAAATTGAATATCCGGATAATTTTGTAATAAAAGAATATTTTCCACAAAAAAATGAAGGGGGTTTTTGTGATGTCCTTGAAGGAACAGATAAAGAATTTTCTAAAACAAAAGCTGGACAAGGAATTACGAAAGATAAAATCTTTTCTTTTCAAATTTACACAAATCTAAACCCAGAATGTGATCAACGAATTATAAGCCATTACGAATCACAATTAACAGGCAAACTTTTGCCGGGTATATATTTAGGATCAGAAAAAAATATTATAAATGGCAAAGAATTCACTAAAACAAGTTATCTTGAGGTACTTCCTGATCTTCAAGACAGAATCCCTAATCAAGTTGCTTATGAATTTTCTGTTTGGGAATTGACCGTGGGAGGTAAAAGATATGTTTTTTCTTATTACTTTAATAAAAATTACCATGATAATTCATTCACAGAAAATGAATTCAAAAAAATACTTTCTACATTTGGTTCGCCCCAACTAACCTTACAGCCAAGCAATTTATGAAATTGCAGGCTGATAAAAACGAAAAAGAGTTGGTAAACTTATGCCAAAAAACACTTATCAACGGTCGTGATGCCGTTGAACTTCGCAAAGGATTGGTTGTGACGATGATGACCAGTGGCGAAAAATACGGCATGTTTTTGGTGAGTAAAATTACACCATTCTCAATTCAAATTGAGGCATGTCACATTTTGCTTTGATATCTCAAACCTCAACCCAGCACACCACAGGATTCGTTCCTGTGGTGTTTTTTATTGTTTTATGTCATTATCTTTATTATCAATATGGAAATAAGAAATTATAATAAAAAAGATAAAGTTGCTGTACAACATATTTTTGCTAAATATTGGACAGATAGAGAATTTTTAGATGAGCTTGAGAAAAATTTGGACGGGGACAAAGTTTATTTTTACGTTGCTGAAAAATTCAACGAAATAATCGGCGTTGCAGGTTTTAGAAAAGCTCCAAAATATCTTCGTGATTATGCGGAAACAGAAAATCCTGTGGAGTTGTATATAATAGCTTCTAAAGAGAAAAACAAAGGTTTTGGAAACACTCTTGCACAAAAAATTATTGAAAAAGCAAAAAAATTGAATTTTACAGAAATAGAGTGTTATAGCCCCGAGACTCACAATAGTTCATGGAAATTTTACGAGAAGCTTGGATTTAAAAAGCACGGAATCATTAACGATCCAGATGATGGATACCCCGGAATGCTTTGGAGGAAAGTTTTGTAAGGAAAAGAATTTTTTTGGGTTGGTTTCTGCTCGCGAGCTCACAGAAAGTCGTTTCTTAATCGGATGTTTTAGATTCATTTTGTTCTCGTCGCTCGCTCTGTTGTAAAAAGAGTGTTGCCATTTGTCCCTTTTATGTTTTATTTTAGATTTGATTAAATGAAATCAATGGAATTGTTTCTTTGAAGATTTGTACAATTTCTTCTTTGTTTAATATTTTATTTTCTAATGAGGACACAGAAAAAACAATTCCTGGGAAATTTTGATCCAATGTATTAGTAAAAGCAACCACAGTATCATCGCTCAAAATAAAACCAATCTCTTTTCCTGACACAATAATCGAATTATCATTTATAAGTGAAAATTCATTTTTACTTAACTTATAATCATTCCAAACAAAATTAAGATAGTAATCACTCCCTAATTTTTTGTAACCAAACGTGTCGTTGAGACTTCCTCCTCGAGATTTACTAAAATCTCTCGTTACACCACCAAAGTTAATACGATATTTATTCGAAAAATCCAAATAACCCACTAGTTTTTTACCAGTCTGCCCTTCATTTACCTTAATTTCCTTAAGTACAAAAAAATCTGGGTAATTAAAAACCAACCCCAGTTCATTTATTTCATGTTGGTTAATTTTATAATCAGGTACTCCAATATATGTATTATTTCTATTATTTTTTATATTAATTTCTTCTTGATCTATAAAATCAGAATTTGATATTGATTCTTCTTTTGATGTTGACCTACTTAAAGATAAAACAAAAAATAA
>JAHIOZ010000176.1 GCA_018894995.1 Patescibacteria group bacterium
GAGCCAAAATATTAAATGCCTTACGCCCCAGGAAGAAGAAAGATTTTTAGATATCCTTAAAAATCGCAAGGATGCCGAGAGAGCATATATGCTTTATCATCTTATGCTTATTACAGGATTAAGGATATCAGAGGCGTTAAGCCTTAATATCGAACACGCCGGCAAAGCCAAGTTAGAGGTAAAGGTTAAAGGATGGACCAAAAAAAAGGAAAGAAGTCCTGAGCGAAGCGAAGGGAAGAAAAACAGATTTAAGACGGTATATTTCCCGAAAGCTCTGCAAAAACATTTGAAAGATTATTTAAAAGTGAAGGCGAAAAAAGGGGAGAGCCTTGCGCCGGAAGCGCCTTTGTTTGTTTCCAGAAATAGCGCCAGGATCAGTCCGCGCCAGGTGCAGAGAGATTTTAAGATGTGGGTAAGAGAAAGCGGTATTGAATCCGATCTTACGCCGCACGCTTTAAGGCATACAGTGGGGACAAGGCTTCTTAAAAAATATAAAAACGCTAAATTGGTTCAGAAATATTTAGGCCATTCAGATGTAACAACGACACTGAGATATTATGTTGATGTGTTTCCGGAAGATTTAGAGGAAGCGGCAGAGATGTTGACGACATAGAAGCAATATTATTACGCTATTTAGGACAGGAGAATTTAAATGATCGAAAAATTACATGACCCGACAGAATATATTAAAGGCTTTCAACAGATTTTAATTTCAGATAAAAAAAGGATAGGTTTTTTCTTTGGTTCTGGCACATCTCTTTATGCGAAAAAGAATGATAATACTATAACAGTTCCTGCAATTTCTAATATGACAAGAGACATTGTTAAAGAATTAGGCGATGAGAACGAAAAAAATAAAAATGCCTTGGATGAAATTAAAGGAGAATTAACAGAAAAGTCTTTTAATATTGAATCAATTCTATCTAATCTTGAACAAAAATTACAAATCATAGGTAATGGAAAATTAAACGGCTTAGATAAAAAAAAGTTTGAAGATTTAATTAACAAACTAAAAGAAAAAATAAAAGAAAAAGTTAGCTGTCACAAATCATTAGATCTAAAGGATTATAATAAATTAGTGCATTCAGATTTTGCAGAATGGATTGGCCAGGCTGACAGAAAATATCCTATAGAAATCTTTACTACCAATTATGATTATTTATTTGAGTTAGGCCTGGAGTATAAAAATATTCCTTTTTATGATGGATTTACAGGAAGTTACAAACCATTTTTCAATGCTGAGTCTATAGAGGATTTCGGATTTTTAACAAATCAAACAAAACTATGGAAAGTTCACGGCTCATTGGGATGGCATCTTGATAAACCAACGGGAAAGATTTTAAGAGAACCTTCGGTTGATGAAAATATTCTTATTTTACCGTCGTTCTTAAAATATAATGAATCAAAAAAACAACCATATGTTAGCCTTATGGACAGATTGACAAATTTTTTAAAGCAAGACGATTCAATTCTGATTACTTGTGGTTATTCATTTAGCGATGAGCATATTAATGAACGAATTCTGTCCGCATTGAATTCAAATACAACTTCTCATGTAATTGCACTTTATTTTGATAAAGATCTGGGTGAAAAGCAAAAACAAGAGACTCTTCTATACAAAATTGCTTACTCGAACAGTAAGATTTCTGTTTACGGCTGTAGATTTGCAATAGTTGGTTGTAAATTAGGAAAATGGAAATTGCGAGCAGAACCTGACAAGAACGATACTCCAAACATCAATCTTTATTTTGACGAAGATGCTCCGATAAATGGAAATGAAGACAAAGGAAAAGAAAAAAAAGGAGAGGAAATTTGGACAGGTGAAGGTGAGTTTATGTTGCCGAAGTTTTCAAGCCTAGTCCTTTTTCTTAAAGCTATGATAATTGATAATGAGATAAGGAAATTAGGACAAAATGACAAAAAATAAACATACAGAGATTGGCGAAATTGATAGTATAAATGGTAATGTCATATCCATACGTTTGTCCGACAATATTAAATCTACAATGCCAATAATAAATGGCGTTGTTTACCGTGTTGGGCAAATAGGTTCATTTCTTAAAATACCATTGGGATTCGCTAATTTATATGGAATTGTAACTCAAATAGGCTCTGCCGCCATTCCAGATAATTTAAAAGAACTTATCCTACAAAATTATGAAAAAATAAAAAACACTCGTTGGCTAAATATGGTTTTGGTTGGAGAACAAAACGGTAACAAATTTGAAAGAGGAGTAACACAATTTCCCACAACAGGCGATAAGGCTCATTTAGTAACCATACAGGATTTAGATGTCATTTATGGAGGTTTTCAAGCCTCAAATTCTATTACAGTAGGTAATCTCAGCTTATCAGAGAGCCTCAACGCAAAAATGGATTTAGATAAATTGATTTCAAGACATTGTGCGATTGTGGGATCGACAGGAAGTGGTAAATCAAACTTAGTTGCGGTATTATTAGAAGCAATTGCAAATAAAAATTTTAAGAGTTCTAGGATTTTAGTAATAGATCCCCACGGAGAATATAACGAAACGCTTAAAAATAAAAGTAGAGTATTTAAAATAAACGCATCTATAAAAGAAAAGGAGCTTCACATTCCGTTTTGGGCACTTCCTTTTGATGAATTAATGAAGATATTTCCCGGGAATTTATCAGATATAAACAACGATTATATTAGAGAGAAGATAGTTGAGAAAAAAATCAAAAGTGCTGAAGAAAACAAATTGGGTATAGAA
This sequence comes from Patescibacteria group bacterium, assembly GCA_018894995.1. GTDB lineage: Bacteria > Patescibacteriota > Minisyncoccia > Phycocordibacterales > UBA12079 > UBA12079. The sequence goes on from JAHIOZ010000176.1 coordinate 2,736, forward strand.
AAAGAAGTTATAACGGCAGATAGCCCCATCCCTTTTAGTTTAAAAAAACTATGGTTTGAATTAGATGATTTTGAAAGACAAACATTTAAGGAAAGCCGCAAGCCAGAAACCGTTACTATAAAAAGAGTCACAGGGAATGCCCAAGAATTAATTTCCAATGAATATGAACCAGCAACCGCTGGCGGGGGAAGTCCGTTTCTGAACAATCAAGCAAAGGGCATTTTAGGATTCTTAGATGGTATAAGAAGAAGACTTAAAGACAGTTGTTATAATTTCCTTTTTCTTCCGGGAGATTGGGAACCTGATTTAAATGGAAAAGTCAAAAAGGATTTAGATGATTTGTTGTTTATGTGGCTGGGAGATGAAAAACCAGTAACTATTCTTGATTTATCTGGAATTCCAAGCGAAATTGTTGCTTCGATTTCCGGTGCTTTATTAAATACCGTTTATGATGCCCTGTTTTGGGGACAAAATACGAAAGTTGGCGGAAAACAACAGCCATTATTAATAGTTCTCGAAGAAGCACATAATTACTTAAAAGCTGGCGAAAGTTCTATTTCCTCAAGGACTGTGCAAAATATTGCAAAAGAAGGTAGAAAATATGGCGTAGGTCTTTTGTTGGTAACACAACGCCCTTCGGAACTGGATGAAACAGTTCTAAGCCAATGTGGAACAATGATTGCGCTTCGCATGAATAATTCAAAAGACCGAGGACATATTAAATCAGCGGTTCAAGATGAACTTCAAACAATGGTAGACTTATTGCCCAGCTTAAGAACTGGTGAAGGTTTAATTTCTGGTGAAGCTGTAAAAATCCCATCTCGTGTTAAATTTTATAAGATATCTAATGCACCAAAAAGTGCAGACCCAAAGGCTTCAGAACAATGGCTAATAGTGCAGCCAATCAAAAAAGAATATACAACAACAGTAAAATATTGGAGAAATCAAAAATTAAGTTTAAAAAAGGAGTAATTATGAATTTGCCAGATATGATCCCTGTAAGTTCTTCAAATGTAACAGAAATCGGGTATGATGAATCAACTCAAACGGTTTTTGTACGCTTTCTAAATGGCAATTTATTCATTTATAAGAGTGTGCCAATTTTTGAGTTTGAAGGATTAAAAAATGCGCCCTCAATAGGTTCTTACTTGCATAGGAACTATAAGAATGTTTATCCGTATGAAAGAATTGAATAATACATGATGTTATGCAAAATTTTATCATGGAGTGAATGTCGCAAAAGTAGCACTTTTGCGACGTTGGGGGGGCGGGGGCTTAAGGGTATCGACGGAGCGGAGGAGGCGGGGTCCGGAGTTTTGCGACGTTCAAAGCGAATGCATGAAGAAATTAGCCTATGGAAAAACGCTCTTTCTCATAATTGGGATCCTGATTTTGCCTTCTTTTGTCCGGGCAGATGAGTTTACTTTCTTTAAATGGCGATTTTAAACTAGGGAAAAAAACAGATGCGGGAGATTAAAATATTTTTTAACAAACCACAGAAGTTTGAACCAAAAAACATTAAGCCATTAATGGGAATAACGGGGCTGTATTTCTTACTCCTTGAGAATATAGAAATACAATATCCTTTTAAGAAGTCGAGATTAATTTATATCGGGATGAGTGAAAAGAGAACAAATAGCATGGGGAAGAGATTAACAGACCATTATGAGGGACAGTCAGGGAATGAGGGCATAGTCAATTATAGGAAAGTAGACCAGATAAATTTTACGCATCTCAATTTTGAAATGCTAAAAAAGTTATGGCGCCACCGGATCGAAGATCTGGAGAGCTATTTTATTTTAGATTTTGTAAAGAATTACGGTGTATACCCTATTTGCAATAATAAAACAGGGTATGAGGTATTAAAGAGTGATTTGGATGTGGATATTAAAATAGACTGGCAATATTTTGGGAAAAGAGGAGAAGGACATGGGGAATAATGTTAAGAGCGGGAAAGAGATATTAAACGATTTCTTTGGCAATTTAGAAAAGATAGAGAATGTAGATAAAGGCGTAGCAGAAACACTTAAAAAATTATACCAAGATGGGAAGTTCACGGATACCAGTATAACAAATGCTCTCCAAGAACTTAGAGAGAAAGGGGGAGCAGATGGTCAGAATTAAGAGCTTTGAAATAAAAGGGCTTAGAGGGGTAAGGGAAAATTTAGCGTTAGATTTAGATACAAAATCTATTTTACTTTATGGTGACGGAGGAACTGGGAAAAGTAGTATATCAGATGTATTTGAGTGGTTTTATTATGACAAAATAGGACATTTGACGAGCGAAGAAATAGACAGAAAAGGCGGAATAGAAGCTTTAAGGAGTATATTTCTGAAAGATGAAGACGAAGGCTATGGCGAAATCAATTACAATGACCTAGGGCTTAAGTGTAAGAAAAACATTGTCTTGAAAAAGGGGGCACTAACCACGGACTATACAAACAAAACAGGAGATTTTGATGCTTATAAAAGCGACTCAGAGAAGGAAAACCTTATTTTACGATATAGAGACCTGGTAGTTTTTGTAGTAGCTCCTAAAAAAGATAGGTTAGATTATATCTCTGAAATTATTGGATTTTCCGAAGTTACGGAGATAAGGACAGTATTAAAAAAAATAGTTAACGTTTTAAAACAAACAGTAAAGTTTAAAGATTTTGATAATCAGATAAACACAAAGCAAGCGCGTTTAATTGAATATTTAGGGCAAAACATCACATCTGATCGGCAATTTATTGAGACCATAAATAGGCTGATTGAACCATTGAAATTAGAAAAGAAGGCAGATGATTTAAATAATATAGAAGGGATATTATGTTTAATCAAAACTCCAGATGATTCAAAAATTATAGAACAACAAACTTTTTACAATGGAATTATTGATTTTGTTACAAATGCACCGGTTAAACTTGATGAGATAGAAAAATTTTACGGGGATTACCGCGATCAATTTAAGAAAACTATAAGAGATATTGACAAGATCAAACTGGAACAACTATTGGCAGAAGGCATTGAATTGTTAAGGGAGAATATTGTATTCGAGGATAAATGCCCGTTATGTTTACAACTTAAGAAAAGAGCAGAGTTATTAAAAGAACTGGGGGATAGAGTTGAGGAATTGAAGAAATATAAACAAGAGCAGGGAAATCTTACTACGTTAAAAGAAACGTTACAAAAGGAACTTTCCGTATATGGTCAACAAATCAAAGGGGTATTAGGAAGTAAATACTTTCAAGAAGAAGCTAATAAAGAAATAAAAGATGGAATGGAAAGGTTAGATACAGCCATTGAAGAATATGTAAATGAAACAAAGATTAAGCTGACGAAAGAGAGAGAACCTAAAGATGAGAAAGAGTTAAAGGTTGATCGGAAGGGACTGGAAACAATAATCTCTTTTTGTAAGGGGAAGTATCAACAATTGGAAGAAGGCAAAAAAGGCGACTTAAAATTTGAGATACACGGGAAAATAGAGCATTCGCGGAATGCGTATATGGAAATAAAAAGCATACAAAGAGAGAAAGAGACAATAGAAAAACAAAAAGCAACTCTAGGAATAATATATACAGAATTTGTGAAGAAACAAAAAGATGGGTTAGAAGGATTTCTTACTTACTTCTCAGGGGAGATCAATAATTTATATCAGTTTATGAATCCGGCCGAAAAGGTGGAAGAAATAAAGTTGGTCCCCATAGAAAAAGAAGATGAGTTAATAGGCCTAACAATACAATTTAAATTTTACAATAGCGATGTTGCACCACCGCAAAAATATTTAAGCGAGTCTCACTTAAACTGTTTAGGGATAGCACTTTTCTTAACGTCTGTGAAGGCATTTAATAAGAGAAATAAATTTTTTATCCTCGATGATGTAATATCTAGTTTTGACACAGCTCACAGAAAACGGTTTGCTGACTTATTGGTTGAAAAATTCCAAGATTACCAGATCATTTTATTAACGCATGAAAAAAACTGGTTTGACTATATTAATAACTTGGTAAAAGGAAGAGGTTGGCAGGTTAATACGCTTAAATGGCATAAGGATCAAGGGACATACATAGATGAGCCATCGGTAAATTTAAAGACAAGGATAGAAAAAAAAATACAAGCAGGAAATGAGGAAGGGACAGGAAACGATATAAGAAAATATCTGGAGCACACGCTAAAGCAGATCGCTGTTAATCTAAAGGTTAAAGTAGATTTTTTGTTTAATGATGTAAATGAAGACAGGATGTCCCCTGAATTATTAAACGAGCTAAAGAGCAAGATTAAAAAGCATGGGGGAGATACTTTAAAAAACAGCCCTATAATTGATCGGCTTTTAGGCTCTATCTTTATTGGAAATAAAGATTCGCACGACGCTGGATTTAAACCAAGTATAGATGATTTTAAAGCATTCTGGAAAGATGTTAAAGATTTGGAGGATATATTTTATTGTTCTAATAATACATGCCAAAATTTTGTTACAGTAAAATTTTTTGACGTAGCAACCAAAAAAATAAAATGCAAATGCGGGAACAAAAATTATGGGTGGAAGAAATAATTTGTAAAAATAAAACATAAAAAGGAGCAATTGTATGCATCCATTTGAAAAAACATTAAGCGTTTCAACTGAGGACATTACTCTTGAACTCAGAGATTTTCCGTCTTTATCCTGGTCAGATTTTCTATTGAATCCTCGCCGGCTTCGTGGAAGCGATTTTTTAATGCGTTGGTCGCAGGGGGTATGGAGTGAAAATAGATTAATCGAGGCAGTAAACGAAACTGGCGAATATTTTGCTATTCCCTATGGGCCTAGTGGAACTGCTCCAACAGATGATGTGCATGCTTTTGAGCTTTATTTTGAACGGTTAGAACAAGCCGGGCTTGGTGATATAAAGAGGCCTGATTTATTAGTCTTCAAAGAATCCAATCGGGAATCAGTAGATAGGATTTTGAGTGGTATTGGCGGGGTACAAGAATTGCCATTTATTCAGGAGGATCGGTTACGTCCACTATTGGATAAAGCTACTGTCGCCGTAGAATCAGAAAATAGTCTATGGAAATCAAAAAAGATGCCTAATTACACGACAGAACTAACACCACAAAAAAGACTGAATGGGAAACTTGGACTCAAAAAGACAGCGGTTCTGCCTACAATTATTATCAAAGAAGAAGATTTAGATCCTCTTAGAAGATGGGAAAGACAACAAAACGTCAAGATCCATGTTTGGCATGTATTTTACGATCAAGCTTTTGGTATTTCGTTCAAAGAAGCCGAACGGCTGATCTCCGAAGGTTTTATTCAGCCGACAATTCAAGTATTCCAAGCGCCGGGGGGAGCTACCACGAAAAAGACCATTTATAAAATTTATTATCGCTATGGCTATTTATTGGGTGAGTCAATTGAGGATCCCTCTCTTATTTCAGATTCTATCGAAGATAAAAATGGACATATCCTGCCATATGTTAAGTTTCATGGCGGTAAACTTGCTTTAAATGTAGAAACGCTTAGGGTCTTGAGGTCCCTTTAATGAAAACGGCGATTCATCAAAAATTACCAAGCGAGTGGGTAGAGAGAGAAAAACTTAGGGATAAGGGCCAATTTTGGACACCCAGTTGGGTTGCTGATGCAATGGTTGCTTATGTAGCACAGCAATCAGATTTAATTTTTGATCCGGGCGTTGGGAAAGGGATATTTTTTTTAGCACTAAGAAAACTAAGTAAGGAAAAAAAGTTCTATGGGATTGATATAGATCCTTTAATTATTAAAGAAGCTAAAAATGAGGGGATTTTTGATCACTCATGCGAAATCGAAGTCAGGGATTTTATTCTAAATCCACCGGTGAAGAAATTTAAAGCTATTGTAGCTAATCCCCCTTATATTCGGCACCATCGTTTATCCCAAGAAATTAAGAATAAATTTCGGTTGCTTTGTTATCAAGCCATGGGTAGCACGCTTGATGGAAGAGCTGGCATGCATATTTATTTCCTAATGCAAGCGCTTAATTTACTTGATAAAGACGGAAGACTTGCCTTCATTATGCCTGCTGATACTTGTGAAGGAATATTTGCTCAAAAACTTTGGAATTGGATTGCCAGGAGATACTGCATAGAAGGAGTAATAACGTTTGATCAAAAAGCATCTCCGTTTCCCCGAGTTGATACAAATGCGATCATTTTTTTAATACACAACTCAAAACAAAAATCTACCATTAAATGGGTGAAGTGCCTGCGGCAAGAGACTCCAGAATTGACAGAGTTTTTCCGTAATAATCTAGAAATTGAAAATCCCTTTGATTTAGTTGTAAAACATCGAAATTTGGATGAAGCGCTGGCTGTTGGTTTGTCTCGGGAGCCTCGGGATAATCACAATTTTAAATATACACTTTCTAATTTTGCTCGGGTGATGCGTGGGATTGCTACTGGAGCTAATGAATTTTTCTTTCTCACAGAAGCAAGGGCAAGGGAAATAAACATTCCGAATAATTTATTACTACCTGCTATCGGACGAATTAGGGATGTTAATGGTAGTTATGTCAATAAAGAAACCCTGGCATTGTTAAAACAAAAAGGAAGACCAACGCTTTTATTTTCTCTTAACGGGGAATCCTTTAAAGATATGCCTATAGATGTCCAAACCTATATTCATGAAGGTGAAAAACTTGGTCTGCCGAAACGGCCTTTGATTTCTACGAGGCAACCTTGGTATAAAATGGAAGTAAGACAAATCCCTCCATTTTTATTTGCTTATTTAGGAAGACGTAATACTCGCTTTATCAGGAATGACGCTGGAGTTATACCATTAACTGGTTTTCTTTGTGTATATCCTCACTCGGCCGACAAGCAATACATTCAAGCACTTTGGCATATTTTACAAGATCCTGATACAATTGCTAACCTGCAATTAGTGGGAAAATCATATGGTTCTGGTGCGATTAAGGTTGAACCACGTTCACTAGAGAGATTGCCAATAAATTCTCGGCTAATCGAGCAAGCTGGGCTGAAACCAGTAGAATCTGAGGGTTCACTTTTTGAGATGAGTTACATCAGATAGGACACCTCCACCACGCTGGGAGAATTTGATAATAACCTCAAGAATGCCCTGTAAAACGCAAATGAGGGGTATTCTAAAGGCGGATGTCAACTTCTTTGGGACCCGGCAGCGCGCAGCCCTTCTTTAGGGAAAAACCACTTTCCCGACGATAAACCACTAAAAAAGATGCTCTAAAATCCCCACAGTTAAACGATCTCAAGCCTGTCAATATCAAACCACTACCCTTTTCTCGAAGAGAAATCAACTAGAGGATTTACCGCAGACCCCCAAAGAATGGGGGGTCTGCGGAACTGGGGGGTTGAATATAGGGAGCTCGACTTGTGCGGGGAATAAAAAAGAGAAAGTTAACATAACGATGTTATGTCTAACCCAAGCCCTTGACAGACACTCCTTAAATTATTTATTTAGGTCTGTCAAGGGCGCAGTGGCGAGCGAAGGGGTGAGGCAAGGGCAAGTGCCTATAATGCGCATTATAGGCAAAGGCGGTTTTAGCAAAAAAATTGGAGAAATTGAGGCTCCGATTTTTTTGCGTTAAGAAACCGCCTGGCTTGCCCGGTCTTTCATTCGCCGCAGGCGGATGAAAGATGCCGAACCCCTGAGCCGCTTTCTCTTTTTTATTTTCCGCGCTTGGCGAGCGACATTCCTTTTAGGGTGGTGGGCGGGGGAAGAAACCCGCAACTTAGCGCCACAAACTCACGCATA
>JAHIOZ010000089.1 GCA_018894995.1 Patescibacteria group bacterium
CTCCCGCGACCGCAGGGAGCGGACGAGGTGCGCATCATTCTGCATCCGGATTGTTTTGGAAAAAAGTTCGGATTTTGTTCAAGAGACACAGCAACAACAATTTTAAAATACCTTGGTCGGTATTTTAAAATTGTTGTTGCTGCCAGACTTGGACTCGAACCAAGATACCCGCCTCCAGAGGGCGATGTCCTACCATTAGACGATCTGGCAATGACAGATTAGGGTTGTAGGGTGTAGGGTTTAGGGTATAGTGTTTAGTTCAGAATTTTTAATATTTTATGACGGAAATTTCCAAAGGAAATTTCCATCGTCTATACCCTGTACCCTAAACCCTAATACCTAGCATACATCATACACATTATGATAATTCTTATCAACAATTTTGGTTTTTTAATTTTTTATGATACTCTGAGTATAGAATAGAATTTTAATTCAAAAAATGAGGAGGAAATAAAATAAACGGGGGGGGTAAGAGTTATGGAAAGAACAAGAGTTATTAAGATAGTATTGGGAATAGCAGTTCTGATAATTGGGGCAATAATATTGAGTTCTAAAACCAAAGAAGATCGTGAATTTGGTATTATGGCTACGACTGTCGGTTTTTTGCTTATTGCTTCTGGAATTGATTTTCCCGAAACAAAAAAAATTTTATTTTCTTCACCACAAGAAGAAGACGATTAATATTCTGAGTTACGAAATTAATTTCGCAAAATTCAGGGTATCAAAGGAGCATTTATGCTCCTTTTATTTATTTGGTTTTTTGACAAGTCTCGTATATTAAACTAACAGGATCGCCACAAAAATAAAAAGTCAGGTGTTGCACTCCCACTTCGCTTCGCTCCGCAAGGAGAACGACACCTGACTTTTTATTTTCTCGCGAAGACGAAAATCTTTCAGATTTTCTTTGACGGATTTTGCGGAGCAAAATTCGTCATTCTAAAAACTTCCGCCGGCGGAAAAAACTGACAACTAAAAATTGTCTATTTCTTGCTCCTCAGCTTAACTGCTGATTTTATAAATTCAGTAAACAAAGGGTGCGGGTTCATTGGCCTTGCTTGAAATTCAGGATGAAATTGTGTCCCCAAGAAAAATGGATGTTTTTCAATTGGTAATTCTGCAATTTCCATCAAATCACCTTTGGGAGATTTTCCTGAGAATATCAAACCTTCTTTTTCTAACATATCAACATAATCGTTATTTACTTCGTATCGGTGACGATGTCTTTCTTCAATGTTATCTTCACCGTAAGCTTTGCGAGCAATGGTTCCTTTTTTTAAAACAGTTGGGTAAGCCCCAAGCCTCATACTCCCCCCATAATTCCCCTTTTCAAGATTTTCTTTTTGAGAATCCATTATATTTATCACAACATCTTTAGCTTCCGGATTTATTTCAGCAGTATTTGCGTCTTTCAAACCAAGCACATTTCTCGCATACTCTATAACAAGCAATTGCATTCCATAACACAGACCAAAATACGGAATTTTATTTTCTCGTACATATTGAATCACATTTAATTTGCCTTCAATCCCCCTTTCTCCAAACCCCCCCGGAACAATAATTCCGTCGTATTTTTTTAACTCTTTTGTTTTCGATTTATTTTCAAATTCATCAGCAGTCAACCAATCAATCACAGGCTTTTTACCCAAATGATAAGCGGAATATTTAATCGCTTCAATAACAGAAATATAAGCATCGGTTAAAACAAAATCCCCTGTTCTAAAATATTTTCCGACAATTGCGATTTTGACTTCATCTTTTGCCGAATTAATTTTGCCGACAAATTTTTTCCAATCTTTCAAATCCAAATCCTTATTTTTTGGTTTCAAATTTAATTTTTTCAAAAGAATATCACTCAATCTGTCTTTTTCAAAATTGATGGGAATGTCATAAACGCTATCAACATCGGGAGCGGAAATAATTCCTTCAGGATCAACATTACAAAAAATAGCTATTTTTTCTTTTCTTTTTTTATCAAGAGAAGTTTCACTTCTGGCAATAATAACATCAGGCTGAATTCCAGCGGAGTTAAGAAGTCTTGTTGCATGCTGTGTTGGTTTTGTTTTCATTTCTCCAACTTTTGCGGGGTTTGGAAGATAACTTACCATTACAAAAGCGATATTTTTAGGATTTTCAATTTTCATCATTCTCGCCGCTTCAAGAAATAAAATGCTTTCGTATTCTCCGACTGTTCCTCCAATTTCTACAACAGTAATATCAGCATCCGCCGTCTCCGAAGCTCTTTCGATTCTTCTGATTATTTCCAACGGAATGTGAGGAACCACTTGAACACATTTTCCTTTATATTTTAAATTTCTTTCATTTTCAATTACTGTTTTGTAAACCAAACCGGTTGTCATATAATTTATTCCCGGCAAAGTTGTATTTAAAAATCTTTCGTAATTTCCCATATCTTGATCAGTTTCTCTCCCATCACGCAAAACAAAAACTTCACCGTGTTCTGTCGGATTCATAGTTCCGGCATCAACATTCACATAAGGGTCAATTTTTAAAGCGGTAACATTAAAACCTTTTCCTTGCATTATTTTACCGATAGATGAAACAGTTATCCCTTTCCCCACTCCTGAAATAACACCACCGATTACAAAAATATACTTTCTGTTTTTTTGACCCTTTTTATTTTTCATAATAATATTTTTCAATTAAATAACTTTGAGTCGTTTATGACTCAAAGTTATACTAAATCCAATTAACGCTTGAACATAAGTCGCAGAAAATTTTGATTTAGACGAAGTTAAGAAAAATGAAATACTGCCGAGTATTATTGAGTTTTTCTTAACGAGTATAGTTAGGCCTTTTGTAAAACTCTTTCCTGTCAATAATTTTTAAAATTTAGTGTAAACACATTTTTCTCTAAAAACCTTATAGGAATAAACTTTTTTTTCGAAAAAAATGTTTCCATCTAAATTTTTAAAATTCTAACAGGAGAAGTTTTACAAGAGGTCTAATCAAAATTTTCAAGACTTGGTGTTTAATGGTTAGTTAGATTTGGTATCACTGTTAATATTTTTAAAAAGACCCCTAAAATGGGGTCTTTTTATGTTGTCTAAACTTTTAAATATTTTCGAACAGCTAGGTAGCTCGAAACTATTCCCAAAACAATTCCTGACAAAACAATCATAGAAACAATATCAACAAAATTTTCCATATAGTAGTCAAACATATTCATTCCAAATATTTTTTCTGAAAAATCTCCCAAATAAAAAGTTAATGGAAAAAAAGCAACCAAAGTTATCAAAGAAGAAATTAATCCGTAAATCATACCACCAACGACAAAAGGACCACGAACATATTTACTGCTGGCTCCAACCAATCTCATAACAGAAATCTCTTCTCTTGAAATATAAATAACCAAACGAATAGTATTGAAAGTTATAACTATAGACATAATCACCAAAATCAAAGTCAGAGCAAATCCTATTTTTTCAACAGCTTTTATTATTTTTGTTAGCCTGTCAATAACAATTTTATTTTGATAATAATTTATTTTATCTATTATTGGAGTTCCTTCAATCGAAAGAGTACTTTTGCTGTCTAAAAATTCAGCGATGTTTTCATACTGGTTGGTTTCTTTCGCCTGAATATTCAAAACCGCTCCCAACGGATTACCTTCCAATTCTTCAAGAGTTTGCAAAATAACCTGATCCCCTTCGTGTTTTTTCTTGAAATTTTCCAACGAATCTTCTCTGGAAACATATTCAACAGAACCGACTTCCGGCATTTTTTCCAAAGAATCTTTCAAAGCTAAAATTTCTTCTTCAGGAGCGGTTGTTGTAAAAAAAACATTCACATCAACTTTATTTTTTATTTGCAACAAAACAGAATCCAAAGCGGCATTGCTAAAAATCAAAGCACCAAAAACAAGGAGTGTAATAGACACCGCTAAAATCGCTGACAAAGAAACTCCTCGACTTCTCCAAAAACTCGCGATAGCTGACTTTATTATTCTTTTTGAGTTGATTAACATAATATTTTACTTATGAGCGAAGCGAATTAGAAAAATATTACCCCGTGAAATTAGTTTTACTCTGTAAAACTAATTTTTTATTTAGTGTGAATTTTTTAAAAACTGGTTTTTAAAAAATTCACACTAAATAAAAAATATTTCACTGGGGTCTTCCTTTATATATTCTCAATCTCTTTCTCCCCTATTTTATAAACTTACCTCTCCATTATACGTTACTCTCAAATTTTTTCAATTTTTTAAGTGTCTTGACTTGTGCTGTTTATTATAGTAGTATTAAAATCAGAAAAAAGAATTTTCATACTTTTTTATTCTTTTGTAAAAAATTAAACGGGGGGAGAAGATATTTCAAAATTAGGAGTAATCATACATTGTTTTCTTATCGGTGCTTCAGTTTTTTTATCATTAGAAAACTTCTTCGTATGAGGTAATCCAACACAAGGAGCAATGTCAGGGGGTCTCGCAGTTGGTGTAGCGATGTATACATTCATTGCACACAGTAAAAAATGGTGCCCGTCGCTCAATGCAAAAAGTCTCTCGACTTACGCATTGAGCGACTTTTTGTTTTTATTTGTTTGTTTTTTTAAATTTGTGATTTGTTTAGAGTTTAGATTTTATGATTTAGAATTTGAAGGAAAATTTTTATTATAAAAAACAGAAATTGAGTTTCTGTTTTTATAGTGAGAATTTTCCTCCTTTATCATCTCTCACAATCCTCCCTTTCTCCATCGTTATAACCCTTCTTCCAATTGAATCAATCACTCCTTTATTGTGTGTGGTTAAAATAACAGTCGTGCCAAATTCATTTATCTTTTTCAAAATCTGAACAATGTCATAAGTGTTAACCGGATCAAGATTCCCTGTCGGCTCATCAGCAATAATAACATCCGGTTGATTAACTATTGCTCGCGCAATCGCCAATCTTTGTTTTTCTCCTCCCGACAACTCGTGAGGGAAACTCCACATCTTATCTCCCAAATCCACAAGCTCAAGAACATGAGGAACATCCGAGGCAATTTCCTCATCTGTTTTTCCGGCAACCTCCATGGCGAAAGAAACATTTTCATAAGCCGTCTTGTGAGGCAAAAGTCTGAAATCTTGAAAAACCGTTCCAATTTTTCTTCGGAATGAATTTTTTTTCTCTTTTTCAAGCAGGTTAACATCAGCGGAATCAAAAAAGATTTTTCCTCCTGTAGGTTTTTCTTCAGCCAACAACATTTTAAGCAGGGTTGTTTTTCCCGCTCCGGAATGACCGACGATTGAAACAAACTCTCGCGGTTCTATGGTAAAAGAAACTTCTTCCACCACACGAACTCCGTTTTTGTATTCTTTTGTAACTTTGTCAAAATAAATCATCGTAAATTTTTGGAACAAAAATTTTAAGTTGGTAATTTGTAGTGGGTAGTTGGTAGTAAAAAATTTTGCTTCGCAAAATTTTTTCGTCTTTGCGAGGATTTTTTTGAAAGGAATTTTTTGAAAACTTTGTTTTCAAAAAAATCCGTGACAATCCAGACTTTTAACTTTATGAACTTTCTACTTTATAAACTTATCCCTCCATTATACTTCACTTCCAGTATTTTTCAATTTTTTATAGGCATTGACAAACAATGCAATATTAACTACCATAGTAGCAGAAAATTCAGATTTTAATTTATTAAAAAATTATTAGACTAAGGAAAAGGAGATTTCCGTGATAAAGAAAAAATGTTTGATTAAATTGTTGGGCATAGCAGGATTAACAACATCAATTTTTGGGCTTGCTTTTGGTTTTGCTTTAATATTTGATTGGTGGAATTACTCCAAATATCCTTTATTATTGCTATTGAACAGCAATGAAAGATACCCTTCAATAATTATCATTATTTCTCTGATGTTATATGCCAAATCAATATTTTCATTAATTTATGATTAAAATATCGGTAAACAACCGGTATCAATTCATCAAAAAAAACCGCTCCCGCGGTTTTTTATTTTTACTCAATTCCAATAACCGTGAGCATCGGGTATTTTAAAATTCAAAACGGTTCAACCTGGATCGCCACACTTCTTTATACCAAATCCAACTAACCATTAAACACCAAGTCTTGAAAATTTTAATTTATACTCGTTAAGAAAAATTCAATAATACTCGGCAGTATTTC
>JAHIOZ010000090.1 GCA_018894995.1 Patescibacteria group bacterium
CTGTACTCAAAAATTATTTCGGAATCAGGAAAATGTTTGTTTAAAAAATCCACCTTACCCAAAATCAAAGCAGACGAAACATTTATTTTTTTATCGCTAAAAAGACCAACATCAGTTAAAAATCTTTCGTCTGAAATATTATCTATTTTATTATTTTTATTTTTTAATTTATAAAACTTTTTGAAACTTTTAACACAATCTTTATCCAAAACATCAATATCGAAGGATAAAACATCTGCAGAAAAATCACCATCCAATTCGTTTAAAATTTTTTTTTGCTCATCTTCTTTCATCTCAACAAGCTCTTCGCCAACTCTAGTAAGAGGTATCCCATAAAACTTAAAAAACTTTCCTGGCTCTCTATTGGGAACAATAATTAAAACTACTCTTTTGCTATTTATGAAATGTTCTTCAACAATAATTTTAGAGCCGAGCCTCTTATAAATCATTGATTTAACTTCTTCTGTATTTTCAAACGAACTAGTACCAACAATTTCTCTATCATCATTCACACCAAAAATAATTTTTCCTCCGCCGGAATTACCTATTCCTACACAATAAGCATAAAGGGAGGATTTATTTTTATCCTTTCCCCCAATAATAGAAAAAATACCCATAGCCGATTTAAACTCTAAAGACTCATTTTCTGGATTATTTTTTATTAAATTGATCAAATCATTTGTATTCATTTCTTTATTTTAACATATAAACAAAAAACTCGCGTTTACCGAAAATTTCAACTATATTCTATCACATCAACGCAATCAAAAAAGGTCGTCCTCTGAAAGAGGGCGACCTTTGAAGACTGATGTGCTTGTTATTGTTGTATATCCTTAATATAAATATACGCAAGATAAGGAGCCATAAAAACAAGAGGCCAAGCAAACACTACAGCTCCCAAACACGAATGAAGTAAGGTAATTATTAGTTCCATTTATTTCTCCTCATATTTGTTTTTAACAACAAAAACTACCTATTTCCTGATACAAAATATACAACGAAATGGTTAAAAAAACAATATCTACACAAAAATGATAAAAAAAGTTAATATTTAATAAATCAGTATGATTTGAATTATTAAATTCTTTCAAACGAAGTGCCAAGACGAATAAATGATAATGGATTGCCACGGCGGTCGGCAAAAATCATTTGAAGAAAAATTGGCTAGCCAATTTTTCTTCAAATGATTTTTGCCGACCGCCTCGCAAAGACAAACAACCCTCCCAACATTTCATTAACGAATTTTGGCGAAGCCAAAATTCGTTCTACTCACTACCAACTACAAACTACCAACTAAAAAATTATGCCCCAATTTGACGAAGAAAAACAAATAAAAAAACTCCAAGAAATAAGAATGGCCGAAGAAGAAGATCTGGCCAAAATTTTATCGGTTAAATATGGGGTTCAATATATTGACTTAACGGGACTTTCAATAAATACCGATGCTCTAAAACTAATCCCAGAAAAAGAAGCTCGCGAAAGAAAAATGGCTGTTTTTGACATTTTGGGAGAGAAAATAAAAATAGCGGTTGTCTCACCAAACAATCCGGAAACAATTGAAAAAATAAAAGAGTTGGAAAGTAAAAATTACAAAGTAACCATCTTGATGACTTCCCTTCAAAGTCTGGAAAAAGCATGGGAGCGTTACGCGGATATGTCATTTTCTGTAAGAACAGAAGGTGGGCTGTTAAGTATTTCCAGCGAAGGATTAGAAAAAAATATAGAAGAATCAAAAGGGCTGGAAGATATAAAAAAATCCCTCGAACAAATTCTGGGGGAAGAAAAAACAAATAAAGTTTCTCGATTTTTTGATATGGTTTTAGCAGGAGCAATGTCTCTTGAAGCCTCGGATATCCATATCGAACCGGAAGAAGAAATATCAAAAATAAGATTTCGTTTAGACGGAATCTTAACCCATATTGTTGATTTTGACACAAAAACCTACAACCTTGTTCTCTCCAGAATTAAACTTATTTCCGGATTAAAATTAAATGTCAAAAAGAATGCACAGGATGGAAGAATCAGTATCAGACTGGGAAAAGCCGAAATTGAAATCAGGGTTTCAACAATGCCCGGAGCATATGGCGAGTCAGTTGTTATGAGAATTCTTAACCCGGATGCCATTTCCGTTCCGGTGGAAGAATTGGGAATTGAACCCAATCTGTTGAAAACACTGGAAAGAGAAATCAAAAAACCGAACGGAATGATTTTAAACACAGGACCAACCGGTTCCGGAAAAACGACCACTCTTTACGCTTTCTTAAAAAAAATATATTCAAGTGAAATTAAAATCATCACAATAGAGGATCCTGTTGAATACCATATTAAAGGAATTACCCAAACTCAAACGGATAAAGAAAAAAATTACACTTTTGCGAACGGATTAAGATCGGCTCTCAGGCAAGACCCTGATGTTGTGATGGTTGGAGAAATCAGAGACAATGAAACAGCAGAAATCGCCGTTAACTCCGCATTAACAGGACACTTAGTTCTTTCGACTCTTCACACCAACACAGCGGCAGGAACTTTTCCTCGTTTTGCTGAATTGGGCGTTAATCCTAAAATTCTTGGTTCCGCGGTTAACATAACAATGGCACAAAGATTGGTAAGAAAATTATGTCCATATTGTAAAAAAGAAATTCCGGTAGAGGGAGAAAATAAAATACTGGTAGATGAAATAATTGGAAGTGTCCTTAATATAGAAAAATACCAAATAAACAGTACTGATAAAATGTATGAACCTGTCGGTTGTGAGAAATGCAACAATATCGGTTATAAAGGAAGAATTGGGGTTTTTGAAGCAATTCTTGTTGATGAAAATATAGAAAATATTTTAAAAGAATACCCAAGTGAAAGAGAAATAAAAAAAGAAGCTGAGAAACAAGGGATTTTGGATATGAAACAGGATGGTATAATAAAAGTGTTAAACGGAGTTACTTCGTTAGATGAATTAAAAAGAGTTATAGAATTGGATTAAATTAAAAAATCCGCCCAATTCTTTTTATATTGATGTCGGGGTGTCGGACAGCCACGACGGGCTGTCCGACACCCAAACGACAATCAACAAAATAAAGAATTGGGCGGACAAGCTCCAGCCCATAAGCCTCTAAGTAAAAATAAATAAATTATATAAATATTCTACCAAAGGATGATTTCAGCCATTTATCGTTAAGATAAATACCAAAAAGTCCTCGATTGAATACCCTCAATTTACTTAGAGATTTATGAGCTGGAACTGATACCATTTAACTATTCCCCCTGTCAAATTTAAAACTACACTAGTCTAGCACACCACCCAAATCATGTCAATAGCAAACGGCGAAAATTTAAATAACCCTAAAAAAGATGACTTATTTTTAGATAACGCTTTGCGTCCTTCCGAGTGGAACGAATATGTCGGACAAAAACAAATTAAAGATAATTTGCATATACTTTTGACCGCAGCCAAAGAAAGAAAGCACCAACCGGAGCACATTCTTTTTTATGGACCCCCCGGTTTGGGAAAAACCACTCTCGCTCACCTCATTTCAAAAGAAATCGGCGGGCAAATGAAAGTTACCTCCGGTCCGGCTATTGAAAAAGTCGGGGACTTGGCTTCCATTCTAACAAACCTCTCATCCGGCGACATTCTTTTTATTGACGAAATTCATCGTCTCAACAAAACCATTGAAGAAATTTTGTATCCCGCAATGGAATCAGGGACTTTAGATATAATTATCGGGAAAGGACCTTCTGCCCGAACAATTCAACTGGAACTTCCGCCTTTCACTTTAATTTCAGCCACAACACGAATTGCAATGCTCTCTTCTCCGCTTCGTTCTCGTTTTTCAGGAGGAACTTTCAGGTTAGAATTTTATAAAGATGAAGAAATCGCCGAAATAATCAAAAGGTCAGCCAATATTTTAAATATTGAATTGGATAACAAAACCTCTTTGCAAATTGCCAAAAGAAGTCGCTTCACTCCACGAACAGCAAACTTTTTGTTGAAAAGATGCCGTGATTTTGCTCAAGTAAACAAAGAAAATTTGAATAAAGAGGTTGTGGACAAAACGCTGTTGCTTCTTGGAATTGATGAACTGGGGCTAAATGATTCAGACAGAAAACTTCTCACAACCATTATTGAAAAATTCAACGGGGGTCCTGTCGGGCTGAATACATTGGCGGCTTCCCTTTCCGAAGAGCAAGCAACCATTGAAGAAGTGAACGAACCCTACCTGATACAACTCGGGCTTTTGGATAGAACACCGAGAGGTAGAATTGTTACAGAAAAAGGATATGAACATTTGGGGTTTGAATATGCAGAAAATAAATAAAATTTTTAATCTAAAATTTTTAATTTTTAATTTCTAAAAACACCGACGAATTTTGGCTCCGCCAAAATTCGTCGGTTAAACTCCACAACTTGCATTTGTAAATACATTTGTTATTATATGTGCATGAAAACAGTTAAAAATTTTACAACTACCCTGCCCTCATATATTTTAAGTTGGCTGGATAGTATGTCCAAAGAAACCAACCAAAATAAAAATGACATAATAGAGACGGCTTTGAGACTTTGGAAAAAAGAATACACTCAAAGAAAAATTGCAGAAAGTTATAAAGACGCAATGAACGATCTTGAGTGGGTTGAGTTTGGAAACTTGGGGCTGAAAGATTGGATTAATATCAACGAAAACAAACCTAACATAAAAAGAAAAAAATATGTCTGAAAAACCGGGACAAAAAGATATTGTTCTTGTTTCTTTAGACCCGACAATCGGACACGAACAAAAAGGTACCCGACCGGCTGTTATTGTTTCAGCTGATAGTTTTCACAGTTCCGGAATGTGTTTGATGTGTCCTCTTACACAAAAACTTAAAAATTTTTTCGGTGATGTAATTTTGGAAACAAACAAAACAAACAAGCTGAATAAAAAATCGGAAATTTTAACCGGACAAATTCGCGCGATTGACCAGAACAGAATCGTTAAAAAAATCGGCGAAATTTC
>JAHIOZ010000158.1 GCA_018894995.1 Patescibacteria group bacterium
CCGGCATACTTGTTAGCGGGGTCTGTGGGGATTGAATACCTGCAAAGGGGACCTCCTCAGTCGAGCTCAGACCGAGGTAGGCCTCCTTGACATGAGCGTTATTCCGCAATTCTAGAGGATCGCCTTCGAGGGCAATGGTGCCCGTTTCCATGACATAGGCCTTTTGGGCCAACTGAAGAGCCAGACTTGCATTCTGTTCAATTAACAGAATCGAGACTCCTTCGTCGGCGATTTGTTTGATAATTGCCCCGACCTCCTTGGTTAGTAGCGGGGACAAACCCAGAGAAGGCTCGTCAAGGAGAAAAAGCCTGGGGCTGGCCATCAAACCGCGACCGATAGCCAGCATCTGCTGTTCTCCACCACTTAAGTTAGATGCAGGTCGGTGGCGGGCTTTTCCCAGTATGGGAAAATACCCATAAATATGTTCCAGATCGGTTGCGAGCCTATCCGTATCCTTTCTCAAATAGGCACCGGCCAAAAGATTGTCCAAGATACTCATCTCCAAAAAAAGCCTTTTGCCCTCGGGAACTTGGACTATACCCAAAGCAACAATTTTTTCAGGCGATTTTCCATCTATCCTTTTGCCCTCAAATAAAATCTCGCCCGAAGTGAGTGGAACCAATCCCGAGATTGCCCTCAATGTTGTACTCTTACCTGCTCCATTAGCGCCAATCAAGGCAGTAACGGCCCCCTCCTGCACCTCGAGAGAAATGCCCTTGAGGGCCTGGACACCACCATAATGGACAACGATGTTTTTCAGAGTGAGCAAGCCATCTCTTCACCCAAATAGGCCTCTACCACCTCCCGGTGGTTACAAACCATTTGCGGTGTTCCTTCAGCAATCTTATTTCCAAAGTTTATACATGTAATCTTATCGCAGGTTGTCATGACTGCCCTCATGTCATGCTCCACAAGAAAGACAGTAATCCCGCGGTCACGAAGCATCTTTATTCTATCCATAGTCTCGCTTGTTTCCGTAGGGTTCATTCCGCCCACTGGCTCGTCGAGTAAGATCATCTTGGGCCCGGTAGCCAGGGCATTGGCTAATCCAAGGGCGGCCTGATGGCCATGTGGCAATTCTGCAGCAATCTCATCCTTTCTGTCGGCGATACCCATACTTTCGAGCAAGTTCAGGGCCTTCTCCTCTGTTTCTCTTTCTTTTCGACGTGTCTCGGCTGAATGCCAGAATTGTTGCCAGAGTGTAGTCCCAGTGTGAAGATGACAGGAGATAACCACATTCTGTATCACTGTCATTTCACTGAACAGGGCGGTCAGCTGAAAGGTACGGACAAGTCCCAACCTTGTCACAACGTGGGGCGGTAGGCCGGTTATTTCCTGTCCTTGCCAAATAATCATTCCTCTAGTTGGTTTGAGAAATCCTGAGATTATGTTAAATAGAGTGGTCTTACCCGATCCATTGGGCCCAATTAGACCCCTTATCTCACCCTCTTCAACACCCATTTCAATCTCATTTACAGCCACATTTTTGCCAAAATTCTTTCCCAATCCTTTTAATTCGAGTATAGCCACAAGCGCTTCCTATATAACCCATACCCCAAACACCAGACCTATTGATTTTAACAGTGGAAGTTCTGGTGCATTATTATCAGGGGTCTTATTTCATTAGTCCCCAAATGAAATCCGAAATTTCCAGATCTTTCCCGTTGAGGATCCCAACCGACTTGGTAAGCTCTCCAGACCATCTGGCAGGAAGATCAAAGTTAAAATTATTATAATCCCGTAAACCATAGGCACCCAGTCGGCCAGGGGCCGTAGCGCTTCGCCCAGTATAGTTAAAACGACAACCCCTATGATCGGCCCGGCAAAGGTGTGCGAGCCACCGAACACTACCCATACCAGAAGATATAGTGTGGTTGTAAACCCGAACTGGTGGGGCTCAATGGCCCACAACCTATGGGCCAGGAGAACTCCAGCGATACCTGCAAAGAAAGATCCTATAAAAAACGCCAGCATTTTGTAACCGTCGGCATTTATGCCTACGCTTTTAGCAAGAGCTTCCTGCGATTGGACGGCCTTCATACTGTCACCTATACGAGAATTGTCCAGCCGATACATGAGAGAGAGACAGATGATAGTCACTACCAGGGTCAGAAAATAGTAAGGAATGGCCTCAGCGAAATCCAGTGCGGGTACACCGGGAATAAGTTCAGGGATAGGGACGCCCAGTCCTCTGTGGCCTCCGAAAGGGACCTTAAACCTTATCCAACAAAGCCTAATAGCTTCACCTGCCGCAAATGACGCCACGAAAAAAGAAAAGTCCTTTGTCCTGACCAGAGGGTAGCTAATTGCCAGGCCGGTCAGTCCGGCGGCCAGGCCCGCCAACGGCATAGAGAACCAGAATGGGATACCCAGCTTGCCGGATATCAATGCGGTAGCATATGCCCCGGCACCCATCATGGGCACATGAGCCAAAGACCATCCTCCAGTCGTTGTGATAAGACGAAAGCTGACCGCCAAGATGACATTCACCATAAGCATCGTCAAAAAATCAACTTTGTATCCACTTATGGTAAATGGTGCCACCACCATAATGATGGCCAAAATTGTTAGCCACACTGACCTATTCACATTATTCTTCTGCATGGCCCGCTACCCCTTGGGGTCTAATTGCTAAAATAACTAGCATCACCAATGTGTTGACCAAATTTGCGATAGTAGAATCTAGCAGGGTCGTAATGATGGTTGTCAAAAATCCAAAGATCAGCGCAGCCAAAATAGTACCTTGGATGTTCCCGGCTCCTCCCACAATGACGACTACAAACGCCGTCCAGACAACCGAATGACCCATATATGGGTGAACCGACATAATTGGCGCCATGAAAGCCCCTGCTGCGCCTGCCATAGCCGAACCGAGGAGCATGGCTACAGCAGCACTTTTTTTGGGGCTTATTCCATACAGGGCGGCTGCTTCGGGATCCTGAGCTGACGCACGCAGCCCCCGTCCAACCCTGAACTTGGCCAAGAAATACCAAAGCGCCCATAGCAGGATGATAGTTGCTGGCAGAACTATGAATCTCTGCCAACTGGTGGAAACGCCACCTATGTCCAGAACTTGGGGAAACGCAGCAGGGACAGGCTTCATCTTGCCTACGCCCCAAATCTCGACCACAGAGACCTGGAGTACAAAGACAAGCCCAACGGACATAATAAAACCGCTGAGGACATTCCCGTGCGCATGCCTAAAAATAAGTCGCTCGGAGACTAAACCCAACAGGCCCACTATCACAATAGCTGCTCCGACAGCGATAAAAAAGGGCCAATGCAGTAAAGCGAATAAGACCCAGACCGTATAGGCC
>JAHIOZ010000091.1 GCA_018894995.1 Patescibacteria group bacterium
CGAAACCGGATAAAAAACAAAATTGTTTGTTTTTTATCCTCCTATTGCCTGCTCGCCCTTCGGGACTCGCTTCGGCAATTTTTTGCTTTCAGCAAAAACCGGACAAAAAGCTTAAACGCTTTTTGTCCAACTGAGCTACAACGGCTTATTTAAAGAATCACGAGTTATAGTGTATATTTTTTGAAGGAAATTTGCAAAACAAAAAATCCTCAAATGAAAGCTGGAAGATTTTTAAACAAACAGTAATATGATTATCACCACCAAAATAATCAGAAGAGAAATTATATCAAAATATTTTAATATGTAACTTACCATTTGTTTTCCGAATTTCTTCATAATAAAACCGACAGAAAAAAATCTCATTCCTCTACCAAGCAAGGAAGCGACAAAGAAAGTAAGCAAATCAATCTTAAAAAAACCGGCTGAAATCGTAAATAATTTATATGGAATTGGAGTGAAAGCCGAAAGGAAAATTGCCAAAAAAGCATTATCAGAAAAATGTTGAGACACAACTAACATTTGTTCGTGCAGATTGTAAAAAGAAACAATAGGCTCACCAATAGTGCTAAAAAATAAAAAACCGATAGCGTAACCCAAAAAACCTCCTAGCACAGAAAAAATTGTCGCGAGAGAAGAATAATATAGCCATCTTTGAGAAGTTACTGATAAAATGGCAACAAGCAAAATATCGGGAGGAATAAGAAAAAAAGAGGCCTCTGAAAAAGAAAAAACTGCAAGCCAAAACACAGCCCGCCCTCCTGTGACATGTCTGACAGACCAATCTTTTATTTTTATTTGATATTCTTTAATTAAATTTTTCATTTTTTAAAATATTGAAATGTAGGTATAATAATTTGAATTATTAAACTCACTGGATTGTCGCGTCGGGTCGTGATTTTTGTTTAAATAATTTTTGCTTTGCAAAAATTATTTAAACAAAAATCACGACCCTCCTCACAAAGACACCAACGAAACGACTCAAATTAAAAAACCTGTTTTGCAATTCAAAGTATAAATATTATTTTACCACAGATCCTGCTTTCGTTTTTCTATTGGGCTCAAGTGTCGTTAATCCTTCATCATCAGAAACATACAAAATCATTCCTTGACTTTCCAACCCTCTGATTTTTCTCGGCTCCAAATTTACAACAACAGGCACTTGCTTCCCTATTAAATCTTCCGAGTTTAAAAAATGTTCCGCCACTCCAGAAATTATTTGTCTTTCGTCTCGTCCGCTTGGAAGATTCAAATCTTCCCCCAAATCCACTTTAAAAACCAAGAGACGATCAGCCCCTTCAACTTTTTCGGCAGATTTAATCTCCCCGATTTTTATTTCTATTTTTGCAAAATCTTCGAATTTTATTATTTCCATATTTTATTTATTTTTAATTTCAGCTCCCGAACCTATAGCAACCATTTCGTCCATATGGACAAAATGGTTGTGGATAACTTCACCGCTGTTTTCACAAGCAATTTTAAATTTATCAATAACATTCAAAAACCTCCGATAATCAGTATATTCTAAAACTTTTGCAAGTTCGCGTGACGACCAATACTCTCTACCCTCATCGTCAAACCGCTTAATTGTTTCAAATTGGTTTTCTTTCATAATTTTATTTTTTATCCAAATAGCTTCTTAAAATCAGTGCCGCCGCCGAGGCATCATTCTTTTTCAAAAAAACTTTTTTCTCTTTTCTTTCGCTCTTTCTAACATTTCTTAAACTTTGCCCTTGCACTCTTTCCGCCTCTGCACTGGTAAACAATTCTTTTTGAAAATGAACCTTCAAACCGGTGACATCTTCAAGTTTTTTCTTAAAAGGAATAATTTTTTTCATTATCAAATTAAGCTCACCAGACAAATTCAACGATTCCCCCAAAACAATTTCTTCCACTCGGTCTTCCTTAATGATTTTTTTTATATTTCTCAACAAAGCTTCATCGTTATCTAAAACGATTTTTGCGAAAGCCATTTTCCCCTCATCGTCAGAAACGGCTATCCCAACATTTTTTAAACCATAATCTATACCTAAATACTTCATAATATTTATTCTCCTTTTAGTCGGATAAATCGCGGACTCACGCAGAACGAACGCGGAACTACGCAGAAAACAACGATTTATCGACGGTCATTTCAATATATCTTTATGCATTTCTTCAACTGAAGCATACTTTTTGCCGTGTTTTTTTTGCCCATTTTGCTTCTCTAATTAATAAATCTTCATACTCGGGAGTGGAACCGTTTTCGGTCAAACCCTTAATCGGCAAAGATTTTGTTCTTTCCGCTTGTTTAAGAAAAAGTCTCACAGCCGTAGATAAATCCATTCCAATTTTTTCAAAAACTTTCCGAGCATTTTCTTTTGTTTTTTTATCTATTCTTATTTGGAGGGTTGTGTTACCTGCAGTACTCATAAATTTTAAATTTTAAATTGATAATAATAACCGACTTTTCCTAATCTTATCAATTGTAGTGACATTGTCAATACAATAAAATTATACTTACTTTTTACCTTGAATTACGAAGTACCTGGATTACCACGCCTTCGGCTCGCAAAGACGAACTGCCAAAGGCAGTTCGTCGCCGGAGTTTCCTCTCCTAAACCAAAACTTCGTTTTGGTCGGTCTAAACCCGTTCGGGTCAACCGAGGGACGAACAATTTTGAAAAAATTGTTTTAGTCTGGAAAATCCGTCTTCGCGAGAAAATCAGCACAATTTTTTACTACACCAAATGAACGGTCGTTCATTTGGTGTAGTAAAAAATTGTGCTGATTTTCGTGGCGATCCAGTAATTATTAATTGGTCGTGAGAATTCAATAAGTATGAGGGTACAACATTAAAAGATCAACAAACTCGGAGAGAAAATCAGGATGGCGCCGAGAATAATCATTAGGACACCGCCGATTAAAGATGAAAGATTTGAATACTTCAACCCGACTGTGTAAAACTTATCAAAACCGTACAAAGCCAAACCGAAGACAACAAAATCGTCCACCATATAAAAGAATGTGTAAATCAAAATATAAAGTTGCTCGGTCATAGTCCCTAAATTATTCATTTCCAAAACCTTTGTGAAAGTTTGAGGAATTCCAACAGAACAAGCAAACTCAATCATGTTGATTGAAAAAGCAACTCCTATAATTCCCAAAGCAGTAATTATAGTCAAAGGTGATTTAATTAAATTTTTAATTTTTTGTTCGGTTTTAGAATGGTAAGATTCGCTGGTTACATCGCAAACCAAATTATTTCTATTTTTGAAATAACGCCTTAAGAAATATATTCCACCCCCAACTGCCAAAAGACCAACCGCCGGAGTGACAATATCATCCCAACCGACAAAATCCCAGGCACTAAACCAGAAATTAAGAATCAGCCAATACATTAAACCTTCCGCCAGAATAAATAAACCAGCCACTTGAAGCATTTTCTTTTTATTTCCGATTTGCCAAAGTACCAAAAGAAAAGCTAGCAACACCCACATTGCACACGGATTAAATCCGTCCACAAAACCGAGAATTACAGACATTGAAAATAAAGAAAAATCTTTGTAATTTATTACGCCCAAAAGAGGAACTTTTATTTCCGATTCAGGACCAACAGGAATAGAGCAACTCAAAGTTTCTTCG
>JAHIOZ010000161.1 GCA_018894995.1 Patescibacteria group bacterium
TAAGGTGCCGGCCGTCCTGCCCCAGCGCATCACTCCAAAGCTTGTACGCATGTTGCGGCAGTACCATCCGCTATGGATGAGTCTGCATTTCACCCATCCGGACGAGTGCACCCCCGAGGTCTACCGGGCCTGCGCCATGCTGGCCGATGCAGGTATCCCGCTCGGTTCGCAAACGGTGCTGCTAAAGGGTATCAACGACAATGTGGAAACCATGCGTTCCCTGATGCATCAAATGATGCAGATGCGTGTCAAGCCCTACTACCTGTACCAGTGCGACCCTATCACAGGATCGGCCCATTTCCGGACACCCGTGGCCAAGGGCCTCGATATTATTCGTGGCCTGCGCGGGTTCACCACCGGGTATGCCGTGCCCACCTACGTGATAGACGCCCCCGGGGGCGGCGGCAAGATACCCCTGACACCCGAATATGTTGTGGGCAGGGAAGACGGTGCCCTCCTGTTGCGGAACTATGAAAAGAACCTTTACCGCTATCCGGACTGCCTATTGCCGGAATAATGCTGATCGTTTTGCTGAAGTCTCGGGGATCGCGATGCAGACTGCACGCGTCCCCGTTGTTTTTTCCAACCGGGGAGGTTCGCTGTGACAACCACCATGGAATGTTTAGCAATGGGCAACGAAGGGAAGAACAGTGGATCTCGTGAGATGAAGGATTTTTGATGAAAATAAAGATTGGTCTGACCTATGACCTGCGCTCTGAATACCTGACCCAGGGCTACTCGGAATTGGAGACCGCCGAATTCGACCGCGAGGACACCGTGGCCGCGATCGAAGAGGCCCTCAGTTCCCTGGGGCATGTCACCGAGCGGATCGGCCATGCCAAACAGCTTGTCGTTGCCCTCGCCGCCGGCAGGCGCTGGGACCTGGTGTTCAACATTGCCGAAGGCCTGCACGGCATCGGACGGGAAGCCCAGGTGCCGGCCCTTCTGGATATCTACCAGATTCCCTACACCTTTTCGGACCCCCTGGTCATGAGCCTGACCCTCCACAAGGGGATGACCAAGAGGATTATCCGGGATGCCGGCATACCCACCTCAGACTTCGTGGTCGCGGAATGCCAGGAAGACGCAGCCGCGGTTGCCTTCCCCTCTCCATTCTTTGTCAAGCCCGTGGCGGAGGGGACCGGCAAGGGGATCACGCCGGCCTCCATCGTCAGGGACAGGACAGGTTTGCCTCCGGCATGCGGCCAGTTGATTAATGCCTTTCGGCAACCGGTCCTGATTGAACCGTACCTGCCCGGCCGTGAATTCACGGTGGGCATCCTGGGCACCGGCAACCGTGCCATGGCATTGGGCACTATCGAGGTGCACCTCAGGGAATCGGCCGAGGCAGGAGTCTATTCTTATGGAAACAAGGCACACTATGAAGAGAAGGTCTCCTATGAACTCATCCGGCCGGGAGACGATCCGGTAGTGGCGGAGGCTGAGCGGGTTGCGCTGGCTGCATGGCGCGTTTTGGTCTGCCGTGACGCGGGCAGGATCGATCTCCGGTGCGATTTCGCGGGCCAGCCATTATTCATGGAGGTCAACCCGTTGGCCGGTATCCATCCGGTACATTCGGACCTGCCCATTATCTGCAACCACCTGGGCATGGCCTATGCCGAGCTGATCGAGCGAATCGTCGCGTCTGCCGCCCTCCGGATCGGGGAGCCTGTCTGATGCGTGTCGCCATTATCCACGATGATGTGGGTCCCCGGGATACGCCGGACGCCCTGGACG
Organism: Patescibacteria group bacterium; assembly: GCA_018894995.1. Taxonomy (GTDB): domain Bacteria; phylum Patescibacteriota; class Minisyncoccia; order Phycocordibacterales; family UBA12079; genus UBA12079. Next base: position 1,738 of record JAHIOZ010000161.1, read on the forward strand.
TTCTGGACCAGGCCCGGGCCGTGCAGGATGCCGTCACCGCCCTGGGCCACACGGCCGAATGTTTCCCATGCACCCTTGATCTTGGGGGGGTAATGGACAGGTTGACCGCCTGGAAGGCCGACCTGGTCTTCAATCTGGTGGAGTCCCTGAAAGGCAAAGGCAGGCTCATTCACCTGCCGCCCTTCTGCCTGGATGCCATGGGGATTCATTATACCGGCGCCAGGGCAGAGGCGATGCTTTTCACCTCTCACAAGGTGATGGCCAAGAAGCGGATGGCAGCAGCCGGAATCCCAACGCCTGCGTGGGTTGGTCCCTATCCGGAAACCGTCGGGCAGGCCACCATGAGCGGCAAACCGTCGGACACCTGGATCATCAAATCCGTGTGGGAGCACGCGTCCATCGGCCTGGATGAAAAAAGCCTGGTGGAAGGAGTCACTCCTGAAACGGCCTTTTCCCTGCTGGCCTCCCGGGCGTCTCGACTTGGCGGGTCCTGTTTCGCCGAGCGGTTCATTGACGGAAGGGAGTTCAATCTGACGTTATTGGCCGGCCCCAAGGAAGTCCAGGTGATGCCCCCTGCGGAGATCGTCTTTGAAGACTACGGGGCCGACATGCCCCGTATCGTTGACTATGCGGCCAAGTGGGAAAAGAACTCCTTCGCGTATCAACACACGGTGCGCCGGTTTGATTTTTCCCCGGCGGATCAACCGTTGCTCGACGCCCTCGTGGTTTTGGCCAGGCGCTGCTGGGAGGCATTCGGCCTTGGAGGATATGCTCGGGTGGATTTTCGTGTGGACGCCGACGGCCGGCCCTGGGTGTTGGAAGTGAACGCCAATCCCTGCCTTTCGCCGGATGCGGGATATGCCGCGGCCCTGGCGCAAGCCGGGCTGCCTTTTACGGAGGCAGTGCGCCGGATCATGGGAGATGTGCAGGGTGTTCCCGTGTGATAGAAAAGACAATATATCCCGGACACCCGGTGATCATGGGGATGAGAATGGATGAAACAGGCCCACAACCATGAATTGTCGGAAAATCATTACAACCAGGAGTGTACAGCATGCTTCACATACGCCGAATCTATGATGATGTGATTCCCGTGAACAAAGGAACCCTGGATCAGGTCAAACAGATCCTTCGCAGCCGCTTCACATCGGTGCCTGAAGATGACATCGAGCTGATCGGCGAAAAACTGCGGAACCCTTTCAAACAGCGGTTCCGCATGATCCTCTTCGTGGCTGAAAGTATAAAAGGCAGGGTGCGGGGATTCGCCACCATCCTTCATGAACCTGAAATCCGGTTTGTCTATCTGGACTGGATCGCAACGGCCTCGAGCACGAGCGGTGGCGTCGGCGGCGCCCTTTATGAACGCGTCCGCCGGGAAGCCAAGGCCCTTGAGGCCAAAGGGCTTTTTTTCGAGTGTCTCCCCGATGACGCTGAAAATTGTCCGGATGAGGAGCTGCTGAAGGAAAACAGGGGACGTTTGCGTTTTTACGAGCAATATGGAGCCCGTCCCATCGTGGGGACCGCCTACGAGTCGTCCGTGTCGCCGGATGACACCTGCATGCCGCACCTGGTCTATGACGGACTCGACAACCAGGCACCACTCCGAAACCGTTTTGCAAGGAAGGTCGTCCAGGCCATTTTGGAACGAAAGTATGCGGATTATTGCCCGGCCGACTATGTGGAGAAAGTGATCGCCGGTTTTCAAGAGGACCCGGTAAGGTTGCGGCCGTTTCGCTATGTCAAACCGGAAGCAGTCAAGACTACGGTCGAGGGCCGCCAGGCCGAACA
>JAHIOZ010000092.1 GCA_018894995.1 Patescibacteria group bacterium
AGCTTCTTGTGATAAGCCTAACTCTAATCTCTTTTCTCTAACCTTATTTCCAAATTTGATTAAAATTTCTTTTTTCATATTTATAAACATTATATATATTTGCTAACTTTAGTGCTACATACTATAATTAGCATATAGTTTTTAGGAATTGTTCCAACGCCTCAAGTCGTTGAGCCGTTGGGACGAAAAATGGCTAAAAGTGGGCAGTATCTCCAAGTATTCAATACTGGCTATTTAATGACCAGAGAGGATCGGTCACAAGTCACTAAATATATTTCTTCGCTTCGCTCGAAATCTATTAAGTGCTCGCGACTTTAAACCAGAGAGGACTCGGTCGCCAGTTCTAAGTGAAAATTTTGTCTCCGCTTCGCTCCAACTCATTTTCACTAAGAACTCGCGACCCCGCTCGTCGCCGACAAGCCTAAATTTTTTGCGAAAAATTTATCTTGTATACCGGCGACTCGTTTCGAGTCCTCTCTGGTCCACAAAATCTAAAAGTCCCAAAGCTATTCGCTTTGGGACTTAAGATTTTGTGGACCAGAGAGGACTCGAACCCCCTACCTCCTCAGTGCAAATGAGGCGCTCTACCAGGTGAGCTACTGGCCCATATAGAAAATCGACCAAGGTCGACTTCTACAGATTGATAACTAGGAAGTTATCAATACAAAGTATTGTATAATAAAGCAAGTTATAAATCAATATTTTTACAAGGTTTTTACAAAATTATACAATGGAAAAAAAACAAGGTCACCGTCATTTTTCTTTCACGAAGACGGACGGAAAAGCGAAGCTTTTCCGTCCGTCAACGAATTTTGAGAAACGAAATTTGTCCCTACAACCCTAAACACTATCCCCTATACCCTAATTTAAATACTTATTACTTACTACTAATTCAAACTTTCTTTTATCTCTATTTTTATCCTTTCTGTATTTTCAGGGAAAGTTGATTTCCAAAACGGACTGATTATTACTTCTGCATCGGTAATTCCAATAAAATTAGATAGAATGGAATCCGTGTTTTTCTTTGATTGCCCCGCAAAATCGGCTTTCATTTTTTCCTCGTCAAATGTCCAAACAAATTGAGCAGACCCGCTTAAACTGAAAGTGAATTGATTGTCTTCCCAAGGTTTAATATTTTCTTTATTGTCAATTTTGAAAATCAAATCTTCCAAATTGGAAATTTCAACAATACCTTCACCCAAACCGGCAATTAAATTTTCTGCAATAAAATTACTCAAATTGGATTTATCAAATAACACTGCTCTGAGGATACCCTTTTCAACAACTTGAACGGAATCTCCCAAATCAAGATTGGGTTGATGTTGGAAATCAACAAATATTCCATCTTCATAAAGCACATAACCTTCCGGCACTTGCGAATAGACTTTGCTTTTTAGTTCTTTCTCCAAATCAACATTGATATCGTTTCGCATTTTTTCCAATTCGTTATCTTCAACAACTTTCATAATTCCGGAATAACCCCCCGTCATTTCAGTTTTTGATCTTGCGTAATATTTACTGAACCTGTCCGTTCCCTTAAAACCGGGAATGGTAAAATCAACCAAGCCTATATTATAATCCTCACCCGGGGAATCAGCGTAAACGGTAACGGTTATACTTCCGGGAGTTGTTTTCCCATTAACCGTTGTTCGCCCGGGGATAACTGTGGATTTTGGTATTCTATAAATCAAACCGTCCAAAGTTTCAAATCTGGTATTTATAACAAGTCTTTCAGGGGAAGAGCTGTAATCATTGAACACGATAATTTCTCCGGATGCTTTTTTGTCAACTTCTTTTTCCGTAACATTTGAAGTGCTTCTTGAATCCTCACCCTCAATCAATATGGTTTTAAAAGGAATACCTTCTTCGTTTGATTTAATGTCATCTCTAACCGCAGTCAAATTCAATTCAAGATCAACTTTCTCTTGTTTGGGAACCAATATTATTTCTGCCCCGGAAAAAACAAATGCCAAAAAGAAATAAACAGCGACAAAAACAGCCACAACCAAAAACCACCATTTTGTTTTGGAAGCTCCCTTTTTAGGAGGACGGATGTCTTCAATAGGCCCAGGGAAATCAGACAAACCGTGCTCCTTCTCGTTCTCCTTTTTATTCTCCGCTTTTTTTCGATTATTAGGCAGAGGAATATCTCTGATGGTTTTTTTTGTTGGAGGCATTACATCCTGCAAAATATTTTTAGGCATAAATTATTTTTAAAAGTTAAATTTAATAATACTCTATTCTAACATAAATTTTAATTATCACTGCTATGAATTATGACAAATCAAAAATTTTATTTATAAAAATCGATTCTAATCCAAGAAAAACATCTTTTTCTGACCTATTATCAAAAACGCAAAAACGAGCTAATTGATCACAATTTATCAAAATTGGATTGGAAGTTTTATTATAACCTGGGAAAACCAATTTAGTAAACTTATCTTTTTCAATAATCTTTTTTATAATTTCCCCAATTTCATCGTCAGCAAGAATGAATATTGTCTTTGGTAAAATAGAACCTTGAGACAAATCCAACATTCCGTCCTCTAAAAACTTTACCCATTTTTTGCCTGTATCGTTTAATGCTCCTTTTATTTTTTCAGCAAAACGAGTTTCTGTCTGACCAGCATTATAAGTTTTCAACAATGAAACCGCTATTTCATTAGTTACTTTAAAACTTTTCATGATTTCTTTTATAAAAGCTTTTTTTCCAACCGGAAAAGTTTGCGTTTCCATCAAAACATCATCTTTTACAAAAGAAATATCGGTCGCTTCCCCGCTGACATCAAGAAAAATAAAATCATCTTTGGAATCAAAAACATCTCTTATTGTTAAAAATGTTGGCAACAAAAATGAGTGGAGATTTAATTGCTCTACATTAAAATTTTTATTTATCGCCTTTTTAATTTTCTCCGAAAGTTGTTTTGCCAAAAGACTTGTGAAAATAAAAATTTTAATATTCTTAACTTCTTTTTTGTGAGGGTTGTTAACTGTATATCCATTCAACCTGACTTGAATGATTTTTTCATCCAATATTGATATTTCATCTTTTTTACCCAAAATATCTTTATATTTTTCCAAATCTGAATTCAAAAATTCTTTTTCGTCGTTTTCAACCAAAGATTTCATTAATTTGTTTGTAACAAGAAACGGTTTAGATTTCGCCATTTCAATAATTCTTGTTTGAGACACAACCCAAGGTGAAGACAGAAAACAAAAAGCTTCTTCGATTTCTTTATTTTTCATCTTCAAAAAATTTAAATGTACCAAACCTTTGTTTTCAACATTGGAAATCACTGAGTTTAAAGTTCGCAACATTGTAGAAACAAAAGTTTCCGCATTCATTTCATCTTGCAATATCATTTGTCTTCTTACATTATAAAGGACTCTAGGTTTTTTATTTTCAGAAAACAAAACCAAAGCCCCACCAACACTGGCTGAGCCAACATCAAAAATAACGGCTATGTAATCTTTTTTAATCTTCTCTTTTCCAAACATACAAAGATTATAACATATTTGGGTTTATAGTTGGTAGTTGATAAGAAAGTTTTTAGTTTTTAGTTGATAGTTTTTAGAAAATGACGACGAAAAAGGACGAATTTTGCTTCGCAAAATCCGTCAACAAGAATCCACAGTAACCGGAGCACTGTGGATTTTATTTCTTAATCCAAGGTAAAATACAATAATAAAAAGGCGGGTTCGCGAAGCGAACCCGCCTTTTATTCTTACTACTCCGTACTCAATTCCGCTTTAATTCGTCGCACTCCGGCTGAGCTGGCTTCTTCTTTTTTGATTTTAAAATATCCGAGTTCTTTTGTGTTTTCAACATGAGGTCCTCCACAAATTTCTTTTGAAAAAACTTGCCCGTGCGAAGCATTAGGGTTCCCGATTGAGTAAACTTTTACTTTCTCTCCGTATTTATCGCCAAACACTCCCGTCGCTCCTTTTTCTTTGGCTTCATCAACTGTCATTTCTTCCATTGTCACAGGCAAAGCTTCTTGAATTTTTTGATTAACAATTTCTTCAACTTTTTGTTTTTCTTCGTCAGTTAATTTTTCCGGATGAGAAAAATCAAATCGTAATCTTTCGGGTGTGATGTTACTTCCCTTTTGTTCAATATGATTTCCTAGAACTTCTTTTAATGCTTGATTGAGCAAGTGAGTTGCTGTGTGTAATTTTGTAGAATTTTCATCATGTCCTCCCAAACCACCTTTAAACTTTCCAACAGATGATGTTCTTGAAAGTTCTTGATGTTTTTTCATTTCTTCTTCAAATTCTTGTTTTTTTATTTCTTCATTAAAAGCATTAAACATTTCTTTTCCGTCAGTTAAAAAATCTCTATGTTTTATCTCCTCGACTATCATCTCAAACGGGAAACCGTAAGTTTGAAACAAATTAAAAAAATCCTTGCCACTAATTTCAATCGTAGTCATTTGGGGTTTTGTTTCGTCGTGAGAAATTAAACGGTCAAAAGCCTTCAACCCTTTTTCCAATGTCTGCCGAAATTTATCTTCTTCCTTTCTAATTTCTTCCTTAATTTGCTCTGCGTTATTTTTAATATTTTCATAAATTTCACCGTATTGCTTAATTACTATATCAGCCAAATCAACCAAACAATTCTCTTCAATCCCCAACAAATGCATGTGTCTGATTGCTCGACGAATAATTCTTCTCAAAATGTAACCACGGTCAGTATTGGATGGCACAACCCCATCAGAAATCATAAATACCGCCGTTCGAATATGATCCGCGATGATTCTTTTCGATTTCAATTCGTTTTCTGAATTGACGACGCTGGATTGCTTCGAGCTTTGCTCTCGCAAAGACGACGGGTTAACGCTGGATTGCCACGCTTCTCCACTTCGCTCCGAAGCTCGCAAAGACGAAGAACTTTGCTCTTCATCCGACGAATTTTGCGAAGCAAAATTCGTCGCATCGTTTAGTTTTGAATTTTGGTCATTTTTATTTTGAGTTTGTTTAGAATTTAGAATTTGGGATTTAGAGTTTATCTCATCCATAATGGATGAGAACAAATCCGTTTCATAAACATTCTTCTTCTCTTGCATCATCACCGCCAACCTCTCCAACCCCGCTCCCGTATCAACATTTTTTTGTTTTAATTTTCCAACAACTTTACCGTTTTTCTTTTCATATTCCATAAAAACATCGTTCCAAATTTCCACAACTTTTTGTTCGTCGTCAGCTTTAATAAATTCTTCCTTTGTTAAATCTCCCAAGTCACCGACTGTGCTATAAAACATTTCAGAATCAGGACCGCAAGGACCGGAATAACTGTCATTATTTTTTGGTTGTGGCCACCAATTACTTTTTGCCGGCATAAAGAAAATGTGTCCATCCTGTTTAAGCCCAGCTTTTTCAAAAATTTCTTTCCAAATTTCAAAAGAATCTTCATCTTTTGGAGCGTCGTTGTTTCCTTCAAAAACAGTTACATAAAGTCTGCTCGGATTTAAACCTAGACCTTCTTTTTCGTCAGTTAAAAATTCATAAGACCAATTTATCGCTTCTTTTTTAAAATAGTCGCCCAAAGACCAATTTCCAAGCATTTCAAAAAAAGTAAGATGTGTATTGTCACCTACTTCATCAATGTCAGTGGTTCTCACACATTTTTGAATATCAACAATTCTGTTTCCGGTAGGATGTTTTTCACCCAAAAGATAAGGAACCAAAGGTTGCATCCCAGCAGTATTAAAAAGCACAGAAGGATCATTTTCAGGAATTAAAGAAGCCGAAGGAATTATCGTATGCCCTCGCTTTTCAAAAAAATTCAGAAACCTTTGTCGTATTTCATTAGAATTCATATAAGTAACAGTATAGAATATCGTGGGGGGAGTATCAAGTATTTATGATTAGGGTTTAGGGTGTAGCTTTTAGGGTTGTAGAAACGGCGGACGAATTTTGCCAAAGGCAAAATTCGTCGTTGTGTTTAGAAATTAAAAATTTAGATTTACCCACACACCTTTCCTAATATCGTCTTTCAGACAAAATGTGATTTAAATAACTTTTATTATTTTATAATATTAAAAAAGTGTGGGGGTTTATTTAAAAATTTCAAAATTACAAATTCTTTAATTATTTTGTAGAAATGATTAAAGCCATATGTTCAAGGAGGTTTTTCACCGACGGTGAACGATCATTTAAATAATTTCGGCATTTTATTATTTCGTCAAAAACAAAAACTTCTTTTTTAGTCATTTTTTTTATATCTAACTTCTCTCTTAAAAATTTCTCCAATTGATTCAACAATTCAATCGCTCCGATTTTATCAGCCGGAATTTTCTTTTTTGTATCGCCGACAAACTTTTGAACAAACTTAATTCTCTCCCCTACTGTCATTTTCAAAAATTCCTCCGCATCTTTATTTTGATTTTGGTGGGTGTCGGGAGCCCACTTTTTAATTGTCATCAAGCGGGATTTTAGAGTTGGGAGGAGAACTTCGCCGGAATTCATTATCAAGAAGAAATGAGTATCGGCGGTTGGTTCTTCAAACATTTTTAAAAGAGAATTTTGTGCTTCGCGAGTTATGAAATTTGTCTTGATTATAAAAATTTGTTTACCTGATCCTGCGAAATCAATATTTTTTTCAGAAAAAGATTTTTTATTTTGTAAATCATTTATCTTTCTGCCATCATCAATTCCAAAAGTATCAAAATCACCCTGCCAAAAATCCGGGTTATTTTTTAAAGAAAATTGCAATTCATTTTCCAAATAATCAGAAACAAGAGAAAAAACTTTTTCTCTGTTCCCCTCAATTAAATAAGCGTGGTGTAAATTTTCTTTATTTCCAAACATAAAACAAGTATAAAGTAGAAATCATTTTTTTCAAAATTGATTTCTCGCAGACTCACGCAGACTAGACGCAGAATTACGCAGAAGACGACGAATTTTGCTCCGCAAAATTCGTCGTCTTATTAGAAATTCCAAGAGGTAAAATTTAAAAAAACAATAACGAAAATTTCCAAAGGAAATTTTCGTTATTGTTTTTTTAAATTTTACCTCTTGGAGATAATGCTCTTTTTATAGGTATCCAAATGCTCCAACGCAATCCCCGTCCCTTTCACCACACAATAAAGTGCATCATCGGCAAGTCGCGCTTTTACTCCCGTTTTTTGTTGAACCAACACAGTCAAATTTCTTAATTGAGAAGAACCGCCGGTCATAATAATTCCTTGATCAATAATATCAGAAGCCAATTCCGGAGGAGTCTCGTGCAAAACATCTTTTATCGCTTTAATCATTTCGTTTAACTCTTTACTCAAAGCTCTAACAACTTCATTAGTTCCCATCTCAACGGAACGAGGAAGCCCCGAAACATAATCTCGTCCCTTTACTATTATTTTTAATTCTTCTTTATCTTTTACCTGAACAGCTGAACCTATTTTGATTTTTACATCCTCGGCAGTTTTGTCTCCAATCGCCAAGTTATGTGTTTTTTTAACATAATCAACAATGGCATGGTCAATTTTATCCCCCGCGCATTTAACCGAAGTGGAAGATACAATACCACCGAGAGAAATCACCGCCACATCAGTTGTTCCACCACCGATATCAACAATCATATGTCCGCTAGCTTCAGCAATTAAAATCCCGGCACCAATCGCCGCCAAAATAGGCTCTTTAACAACATAGGCTCTTTTTGCCCCCGCTTTTATTGTCGCTTCTATAACCGCTCTTCTTTCAGTTGAAGTAACTCCGGCAGGGACAGACACCAAAACATCTGGCTTAAAAAAATTCCACTTTCCCAAAGCTTTTTCAATATAATAACGAAGCATCGCTTCAGTAACTCGATAATCCGCGATTACTCCGTCTTTCATAGGACGATAAGCGATAATATTGTCGGGAGTTCGCCCAATCATTCTTTTTGCTTCAAGACCAACCGCCAAAATTTGATTGTCCTGTTCAGACACGGCAACAACAGAAGGTTCGTTTAAGACAACCCCTTTTCCGGGGACATAAACTAAAATGTTAGCGGTTCCTAAATCAATACCAAGTTTTTTTGTGAAAAGTGACATAAATAAATTTTATAAACTAAAATTTAAAACCCTAAATTCTAAATAATAAACTCTAAACAAACTCAAAAAACAGAAATTTTATAATTTTTAATTATATAATTTTTAAATAAATCCTAATTTAAAATTTCTAAACGCGACGACGAAAATTTTGCGAAGCAAAATTTTCTTCATCGTATGTGTTTTAAAATTAAATCATTAAAAATTATTTATAAAATTAAAAATTATAAAATTACAAAATTCTCTTAAGAAAATCTCTCTATATCAACCCCTATCTTCCTCAACCTCTCTTCAATGTTTTCATAACCTCTGTCTATCAAATATACATTATCTATTATTGACTCCCCTTTTGCAAGAATCCCTGCAATAATAAAAGCCAAACCGGCTCTCAAATCGGGACTCTCAACTTTTCTTCCTCTTAAAACAGCCGGACCCTTTACTAAAACGCGATGCGGATCCAACATTAAAATATCCGCCCCCATTCTTTTCAAATCCTCAGTATAATTCAACCGCCCTTCAAAAATAGTTTCAAAAACTAAAGCTTCACCGCTGGCTTGAGTCAAAAAAACAACCATTGGTGCCTGCAAATCAGTTGGAAATCCCGGATACTCTTTTGTTTTTATGTTAACACTTTTAAATTCTTTATTTTTTATTTTTCCATTATTTTTAATTAAAATGCTGTTCTTTTTCACCTCAAGCAAAACACCCGAGTCTTTTAAAATCTCAAGCAAAATTTCGACATCATCCGGATTGCAATTTGTTATTTCTAAATTGTCAGCACACAAAGCACCCAAAACCAAAAAGCTTCCCGTTTCCACTCGGTCAGGCATCGCCTTGTATTTTTTGCCTTTTGACTTCAAAAGATTTCCTCCTGTTATTTCTATTCTTGATGTTCCCGCCCCTTTTATTTTCGCCCCGCAGGAAATTAAATAATCAGCCAAATTTTTTATCTCCGGTTCAAGAGCTGAATTTTTTATGACAGTTTTGCCGTTCGCCAAAACTCCTGCCATTATAAAAGTTTCTGTTGCAGTAACACTGGGAGTTTTTAAAAATATTTCCGCCCCTCTTAACTTCTTTCCCTTTGCTTTGATTATGTAAGCTCCTTTGTCAAAATTAACTGACGCTCCCATTTTTTTAAAACCATCAATAAAAAAGTCGATTGCCCGAGCCCCAATAACACAACCCCCCGGAATTGGAAATGTGACTTCCCCGAAACGACTCAAAATAGGACCAGTCAAAACAATAGATGCTCGCATCATCTCAGAAATTTCTCTGTTCAAAACAGTTTCTTTCGCTTTACTTGTATCAATTACAAAATGCCCTTTTTCCTTTCGTTCAATTTTTACCCCCAAATCTTCTAAAATTTCCAACATTCTTTTTACATCTTCAATCTCGGGGATATCCAATAATTCAACTTTGTCTTCAAACAAAATCGTCGAAGCCATTAATTTTAAAACAGCATTTTTAGCACCATTTACTCTTATCTTTCCGGACAGAGTTTTTTTACCGTTTAAACCTTTAACTACAAATTTATCATTCATACTTCTATAATGTTACTGATTTTTTGAGTTTTTACAAATTTCCGGATTACGAAATTTCTGAAATTTCTGGATCGCCACGAAAATCAGTAAAATTTTTTACTACACTAAATAAACGACCGTTTATTTAGTGTAGTAAAAAATTGTACTGATTTTCTCGCGAAGACAAACTATTGAAGGCAGTTTATCGAACGAATTTTGCGAAGCAAAATTCGTCATTCGTCCGTCGTCGTTTCCGTGCGTGCCCTATTAAACATTTTATTTAACTGGGGTTCATTCCGCGCTCGCCCCGTTAAATTCATTTTTTACGGGGATCGTCCGTGATTTTTTAATTTCTCCAAAAATTAAAAAATAAGTTATTAGATTTGCAAAAAAAAGTTTTTTGTTATACTGTGGCACAAATGAAGGTTTTGAATTAATAAAAAAGTCACCCCCGTAAAAATTTCTTACTAAAAACAAAAATATGAAATTACTAATTGTTGAGTCTCCTGCAAAAGCGAAGACAATAAATAAATATTTGGGAAATGAATATAAAGTCGCATCATCTATTGGACATATTCGCGATTTACCAAAAAGCAACAAAAAAGCCATTGATATTGAAGGCGGTTTTATTCCCTATTACGAAACAATAAAAGGAAAAGAAAAAATTATAAAAGAACTGCAAGATTTGGCAAAAAAAGCTGACGAAATCATTCTTTCCCCCGACCCCGACCGTGAGGGTGAGGCTATTGCGTGGCACTTAAACCAAATTCTCACGGAGAATTTGGAAAACACAAATTCAAAAACACAAAAAACAAACAAAACACAAATCACAAATCACAAAAAAATCAAAAGAGTGACATTTAATGAAATCACTAAAGATGCCATTATTGAGGCATTAAAACATCCTCGAGATATTGATATGAATTTGAAGAGTGCCCAAGAAGCCCGCCGTGTTTTAGACCGGCTTTTTGGTTATGATTTAAGCGGATTAATTTGGAAAAAAGTTCGCTATGGGCTTTCAGCAGGACGAGTGCAATCCCCCGCCCTGCGAATTCTTGTAGAAAAAGAAAGAGAAATTCAAGCTTTTATTCCGGAAGATTATTGGGTGATTACATCTGAAGTTAAAACAAAAGCCAGCTCAATATTCACACTAAAATGCACAGAGGAACCCAGAGATAAAAAACAAGTGGAAAAAATTCTCAAAGCCGGCAACAACGGAGCTTGGTATGTTGCGGATGTAAAAGAAACAGAAGCCAAAAGATTACCTAAAGCTCCTTTCACCACTTCCACTCTACAACAAGCCGCTAGCTCACGACTGGGTTATGCTCCAAGCAAAACGATGATGGTTGCTCAAAGACTTTATGAAGCTGGGCATATTACCTATATGAGAACTGACAGCACCACTTTAAGCCAAGTCGCTCAAAAACAAATTTTGGAAATTATAAATAAAAAATACGGAAAAGAATTTGTTGAAGCAAGAATTTATAAAACAAAAAGCAAAAATGCTCAGGAAGCTCACGAAGCCGTTCGGCCAACGGATGCAAAAAATGGAAATGCCGGAGCCAACGAAGAACAAAAAAGACTCTATAAACTTATTTGGGAAAGAACTGTAGCTTCTCAAATGAGCGATGCAAAAATTCTTAAATCAAAAATTATTGCGAATGTCACAAAAGCGGAAATTCCAAACTTTACAATAAATGGATCCAGAGTTTTGTTTGAAGGATGGCTTTTAGCTGACCCTACTGCCAGAGGTGAAGATATTGAATTGCCCGAAGTTAAAAAAGATGAAAAACTTGGCCTAATTAAAATGAATGTAGAAGACAAACAAACTCAACCCCCTCAAAGATATTCGGAAGCGGGCTTGGTTAAAGAATTGGAAAAAAGAGGTATCGGTCGCCCAAGCACCTATGCGGCGATTATCAAAACTGTAATCAGCAGAGGTTATGTGGAAAAAATAAATTCTTCACTGAAACCAACCGACACAGGAGAAGTTGTCAGTTCATTTTTGGAAACTCATTTTACAAAATACATCAGCGATTCTTTTACAGCCGAAATGGAGGACAAATTAGACGAAATTGCTGAAGGTAAAAGAGATTATTTCTCCACTTTGAAAGAATTTTACACTCCTTTTTCAGCGGATGTTAAAAGCAAAGAAAATATTGAAAAAATAACAAATCTCGGCGATGCTCCGGCTGAATTTAAATGTCCTGAATGTGGTGGCGCGATGGTGATTAAACTTTCAAAAAATGGAAAGTTTATGAGTTGTGCCAAATTTCCTGATTGTAACGGGGCGAGAACAATTGAAGGTGAAAAATTGGAAGGAGTAAAAGAAACAGGTGAACCTTGTCCTGAATGTAACAACCCTCTAATTGAAAGAGATGGAAAATTTGGAAGATTTATCGCTTGTTCCAATTATCCAAAATGTAAATTCATTAAAAAAGATCCTGAATTGGAAAGGCAAAATTCAACAGGTGTTAAATGTACGGAATGCAAAACTGGGTTGATGATGAAAAGAGTCGGACGATTTGGCGAATTTTATTCTTGCTCAAATTATCCGGATTGCAAGTTGGCGATTAAAGCGAAACCAACGGGAGAAATTTGTGATTACAAAAGAAAAGATAAAGAAGGAAAACCTTGCGGACAACTGATGATGCAAGGGACAAAAACCATTCCAAACAGATGCTCTGACAAAAATTGTCCGAATCACAGGCCGGACAAATTGGAGAAAAAATAAAAATAAAAAACGACTAAATGTGACGACCTTCACATTTAGTCGTTTTTTATTTTTTCTCCAATTTGAGTGAATAGTTGGTAGTTTGTAGTGAGTAGTATGAATTTTGCAAGCATTGTTTTAAATTATTCTAATATTTTTTGTAGGAATAATTTAAAATGGCAAAATTCGTTAAAGAATTGTCTCTTTTGAGTGGTTCGTCTCTGCGAGTCGTTTGACCGAAAAATTTTCAAGAAAAAATGAATGACTGGCTAGCCAGCCATTCATTTTTTCTTGAAAATTTTTCGGTCAAACGACATGGTAGTCCAGAAAACAAAAAACTCTTCATTACTGAAGAGTTTTTTTGTTTGTAAACTTTATTGTGTTTTAAATTATTATGCAAGGAAATTTACAATATTTAATATATTTAAATATTGTGTCTGAACTTCCGGAATGCTGAATGTATTCAAGAAAATATTTATTATTGCGACAACCGAAACCATAATAAACAAACCAACAATTCCCCATATCATATGTTTTTTACCTTGTTCTTTATCAGCAACATCAGCTTTCCAAATAAATTCCACCAATCCCCAAATAAAAATAGTGGTAGCCAGAAGAAACATCAATCCTTCCAAAGGCGCAATGATAACCCTGTTCATATTTTGAATTAAAGTGATTACTTTATCAGACAACATAGAATTTCAATTATATACTCGAAGGAATCTGTTCAATAGGATTTACTATATTAATGTTTTCATCCAAACCAAGAGTGTCTCCCAAAAGGTTAACAAGCCCCCAGATTGAAACCATTACGAACAAACCGATAATTCCCCAAATCATCATATCTTTTCCACTTTCTTTTTCTTCACCAACTTTCCAAATATACATAGCCAAACCATATAGGAAGAAAAGAACGGCTAAAGAAATAACAACGGGAACTAAAATATTAATAAGATCCGAAAAGATCCTAATTATTTTTCCCAAACCCTTTGATGTATCCGCTGCTGCAAAAGCAACTACCGGCAACAAAAACATAACACCACTTGAAACAATATATTTTTTCATATTATTAAATTTGATTACTAAATAAACTATTAATTACTAAAATGATACCATTTTATTTAATTAAAAACGATACCTTTTGTGGATAATTTTAAATTTCTTAAAAAACCAGTTTTGTGACAAATTACTGATTAAATCCAAATACCTTCTTCTTGTCGGGGAGCCACATCTTCAGAAAAAAAAGTTTCTTTTAAAATACCAACCAACCCCCAAAAGAAAACCATCACAAACAAAGCAATAACCCCCCAAAACAT
>JAHIOZ010000093.1 GCA_018894995.1 Patescibacteria group bacterium
AGTGTTTCTGGGCCTCGAAAATTACTTCACGAAGTCGCGCTTCGCTACACGAAGACTTGAATTTTTTCAAAAATTCAAGCAATGCTAACTTCCCTCCGTAATTTTCTCGCAAAGACGAAATGCCTTTGACATTTCATCAAACGAATTTCGCAAAGCAAAATTTGTCGTCATGTTTCAAAATTAAAAATTATTATAAAATTTACAAATTAACAAACAAAAGCAAGTGGTTACATAGATAACCCGTGTTAAATATATTTTGATTTTTTTAAAAAAATCAAAAGTTTCAAATTTTTACAAAAAAATTTGAATTTAACAGGGTGGCAGACTTGTTCTTTAAAACTTTTTTACTAAAATTCTCAAATTCACAAATACTACTTTGAGAAAAAATATAGCCTATACATAGCATAAGCAATATTTTTTCTCTTCGTATTATTTGTAAATTTTAAAATTTTAATTAAAAAATTTTTAAAGAATAAATCTGATTTTTCTAATTCGCTTCGCTCATAATTAAAATATTATGAACAACAAAAACACAAATTTAGAAAGTTTAAGACATTCCCTTGCTCATATAATGATGCAAGCTTTGGAAAATCTTTACGGAGCAATCCCCGCTATTGGCCCTGCCATTGAAGACGGTTTTTATCACGATTTTTTCGTCGAAGATGGATCCTCCTCAGGAGGAGATAAAATTAAAATCACCGACAGCGATTTGAAAAAAATCAAAAAAGAAATGTTGAAAATAATTTCCAAAAATTTGCCGATTGAAAAAATAATGATGCCAATTGATGAAGGAATTAAACTCTTGAAAGAAAAAAATTATATTTATGCACTTGAACTTGCCGAGGAATTAAAAAACCCGGATCCTGCCAACGAACGAGAAAAAGGAGAAACTGAAATTTCATTCTACAAACAAGGTGATTTTATAAATATGTGCAAAGGGCCTCATTTGAATTCAACGGGCGAAATTAACCCGAAAGCTTTCAAACTGACAAAAATTGCCGGCGCCTACTGGAGAAATGACGAAAAAAACAAAATGCTAAACAGAATTTACGGAGTGGCATTTGAAACCCCCGAAGAATTAGCTCAATACGAACAGATGCTTGTTGAAGCGGAAAAAAGAGACCATCGAAAGTTGGGCAAGGAATTGGATTTGTTTACTTTTTCTGACTTGATTGGTTCTGGGCTTCCCTTGTTTACACCAAAAGGAACTTTAATCCGAGACTTGATTGTTGATAAAATCCAAGGAATTCAAAAAGGGTTTGGTTACCAAAGAGTTGATGTTCCTCATATTACAAAAAGTGATTTGTATAAAAAATCGGGACACTGGGAAAAATTCGGCGACGAACTTTTCAAAGTAAAAGGTCAGGGTGATACAGAATTCGTTATGAAGCCAATGAATTGTCCTCATCACACTCAAATTTTCGCCAGCAAACCGGTTTCTTACAAAGATTTGCCGGTGCGCTACACAGAAACAACAAAAG
This sequence comes from Patescibacteria group bacterium, assembly GCA_018894995.1. Classification (GTDB taxonomy): domain Bacteria; phylum Patescibacteriota; class Minisyncoccia; order Phycocordibacterales; family UBA12079; genus UBA12079. The sequence goes on from JAHIOZ010000093.1 coordinate 1,482, forward strand.
TTTATCGTGACGAACAAGCGGGTGAACTTATCGGACTTGCCAGAGTAAGAGGTATCACTCAGGACGATGGGCATATTTTTTGCTCGCCGGATCAAATTGAACAAGAAATAAAAAACATTGCAACTATCATCAAAAAATTCTATCAATCTCTCAATATGTTTAACGAGGGAGATTATTGGGTTTCTCTTTCTGTAAGAGATTCAAAAAATCTCAATAAATATTTGGGTGAAGAAAGTCTCTGGGATGAAGCTGAAAAAATCTTAGAAAAAATAGCCAAGGAAGAAAAATTACCTTACAAAAGAGTTGAAGGCGAAGCGGCTTTTTACGGACCAAAATTGGATTTTATGTTTAAAGACGCTTTGGGGCGAGAAAGACAATTGGCGACCGCACAAGTGGATTTTGTAATGCCGGCAAGATTTGAACTTGAATATACCGACAAAGATGGCTTAAAGAAAACCCCTGTTATGATTCACCGCGCGATTGCCGGCTCTCTGGAAAGATTTATGGCTGTGATGATTGAACACTTTGCTGGAGCTTTTCCGTTGTGGCTCTCCCCTGTTCAAATTAAAATTTTACCGATTACCGACAATCACAAAGAATATGCTGGCAAAGTTTTTGAGAAATTAACAGAAAAAGGCTGGCGGGTTGAACTGGACGCCGAGAATGAAAGTTTAGGAAAGAAAATCAGAAAATCAAAAATGGAAAAAATCCCTTATATTTTAGTTGTCGGCGACAAAGAAATTGAAACAAAACAAGTGTCCGTTGAAAGTCGCGACAAAGGCAATCTAGGGCAAATGTCCCTTGAAGACTTAATTGAAAAACTGGAAAAAGAAGGACAATAAAATCCCCAGAGGCCTTGCCTCTGTAAATTTCGACTAAACAACCAAACGCCCCACCCTGTTTTGAAGGGTGGGGCGTTTGGACAAAAGGTTAAATTGTGTTTATTTTGATTATTTATTTGGTTTTTTAAATTTATTGTTGTAATATATATACATAATGACAAAGAATAAAAACGGGTTTAAAAATCAGATTTACCTTTATGCAGGGCTATTGATATTTTTAATAGCATTTTCTTTATTTCTATTTTACAGAGAAAACAATCAAGGTTTTTTGAAAATAAATACATCCCAAAAAGAATTGGTGCTTTTTATTGACGAAAAAGAAAAAATTTTTGAACAAG
>JAHIOZ010000094.1 GCA_018894995.1 Patescibacteria group bacterium
ATTTTTAAAAAATATACTAACTTTTTTTCCACATTCATTTACCACGAAATCGAACCTTACGGTAAATTGTGACGACCGTCACAGTTTACCGTAAAATGCATTCGGGTAACTATCTCAACCTAAAATTCGAAATCCAAGAAATAGTCAATTCAACTTACGTTAAATTGTGACGACCGTCACGATTTACCGTAAATTCCATTTTAAATTACACTGACTGTTTCCAAACTATAAACTGTTTATTTATAAAATAATTTATATTCCAAAAAATTCTTTTAACCACTTGTCATTTTCTATTTTTTCAACGGTCATATACAAAACATCTTTCCCCAAAAACAAATTTGATTTTAACATTATCACCAATTCCTGACATTCATAAGGGAAAACCCAAACGCTGTTTTGTAACTTCACAAAACCCAATCTATTAAGAGTTTTTCTTAATATCGCACGAGTTCCTCTTCTTTTTTCTTTTACATCAAAAATAACAGTTCTCCATTTTTTGTCCCATTTTTTAGGTTTTTTAATTTCCAAATCACCTAACTCATATTTAAGAAGTTCCTTTTCACCTTTTTTTGTAAGTCGAACAAAATTATTATCAAATTTAATTAAACCTTTCTTTAACAAACCTTTAATAGCTGTATCAACATTCCTTTCTTGATCATACTTCCTGTATTTTTTCCCAGAAAATTGTCTGTACACTTGCAAAACATTTGGGGCAAGCACAACAACACCCATCAAACCAACCACAGCAATAGTGGACAAAACTATCTTTTGGATGGAAATATTTTTAATTTGTTTCTTTTTTATACTCATATAATTTTATTTCAATTTTACAGTAAACTGTGACGACCGTCACCATTTACCGTAAAATTGAAATGTTTTAACTAACAAATTGATAAATTAATAAATTGATAAATTTTATTTCTGACAAATGGAGCAATAAAAGATACTTCTTTGTCCGAGTTTTTCTCTTATTATTTTACCTTTACCCGCCCAATTTTGCCCGCGAGCAAACTCGCTGGCGGGTAAACATTTTTTACACATTTTTCCCTCTCGTCCATAAACATTTAAAACATTTTGAAAACCTCCTTTTTTTCCTTCCGTATCGCGATAATCCGAATCGGAAGTTCCTCGCATTTTCACCGCTTTTTTCAAAACATTTTTTATTTCTTTAAAAATTTTTTCAATTTCTTTTTCTTTTAATGTGGATATTTTTCTTTTTGGATTGACTCTCGCTTCAAACAAAATTTCACTGCGGTAAATGTTTCCAATTCCTGCAATCAATTCTTGATCCAAAAGAATGGTTCCAATAATTCCTTTTTTCTTTTTTTCTAAAATTTCCTTAAAAACTTTCAATGTAAAATTTTTATCCAAAGCATCAATTCCCAATTTCTTTATTTCTTTTTCATCTTGAACTTTTTCCGTTTTCACCAAATTCAACCAACCAAACTTTCTCAAATCCGAAAATTCCAAAGTCGCCCCGTTCTTTCCGCCGGAGGCGGATCCGCCTTCGGCGGAAAAAATAAACTTATGGCGAATATATTGATTGACTCTTTCGTTAAAATAACCTTCAATGACGCTGGATTGCCAAGCTTCTCCGCTCCGCTCCAAAGCTCGCAAAGACGACGACGAAGGAGAAGTCATCGCATCTAGTTTCAAAGGCGACGAAGACGAAATTTTGGCGGAGCCAAAATTTCGTCTTTGTTTTGCTGTAAACTGTTGACTGTCAGCTGTCAGCTTTTTATACAGCAGGTGTCCCGACATTTTCAAATGTATAACAATTGAATAATCATTATCTAAATCAATAATAATATGCTTCCCTATTCTTCTAGCTTTTAAAATTTTTGTTTTAGAAATTCCTTTTTTAAAAACAGAAAAAGAAGGGCGAACATTTTTTTTCCAGTCACTCCAAAAATCAACGATTTGCTCGCCAATAACTTTTTTATTTAAATCATTTACGATTGTTTGTACTTCGGGTAGTTCAGGCATAGGTGCTTCGCAAAAAGCTTCGCTTAGTATTAAGTAATAAGTAGTAAGTAGTAAGTGTTAAATTAAAGAATTTTGCTTTAGCAAAATTCTTTACTATTTTATTTTTTATAATTACATACAAAGTCTAACTTATTTTTACACCTAAATCAAAAAGCTGTTTTTTGTCGTACTTATACCATATCCCAAAAACCTAGCTCTATATTTACCGAAATTTTAACCGAAGACTTTGCAAAAAATCTTCAGAATATCCCGATATTCTTCATATTTTTTG
>JAHIOZ010000154.1 GCA_018894995.1 Patescibacteria group bacterium
GGATGAGTTTGCTATTCTCCTTCCCTCTACCACCGCCGAGCAGGTCCATGACTTCCACGAGAGGATTAAAAAAACCTGTGAAGAAGATAGCATTAAACCAATCTATTTAAGACCGAGTATCGCCTTGGGTCGTGTCACCCAGAAGGGAGAGTATCAGAATACCGAGACCCTCCTAAAAGAAGTCGATAAGAGGATGTACCAGGATAAAAATAAAATTAGGTGAAGGGGACGGCAGGCTGTCCCCTTACACATGACATATGAGAGCTCAACAAAGGAGAAGCCTTTTTTGAACGATTAACTTCAAATTCTCTGTTATCTCAGGATCCACTTTTATATATTTTTCCCTTTAATATAAAAATGAAGCCTAAATAAATCTTCATATATTTCTTTTTAGAATGTCCGATAGAGTCTTGTTATGTATGTGGAGGCTTTCAATTAAACTTCTTAGCAAAAAAAGCTCCTGGCGGGCGGTCGTGGTAAAGTAGATTAGTCGAAGTGGTCAAAATGGGTTAATTAAGGCAGCTGGAGTAGTCTAAATCTAATGAGAATATGTCCGGATGAAGAGAGATTTATAAGGGAAATTAAAAATAATCAAAATAACGATACATTTTAAAATATTTTATTGAAAAAGAGGGTTTTTAAAAGATTGATAGTATAATGAATATAGAAGGTTTCAAAAAGAGAAGTAATGTTTTTAAATAATAAGGAGAAATGATATGAAAATGGAAATTGGATTTAAAATTTTATGGACATTAGTTTTAATTATTGTTTTTGTTTGTTCAATAAATTGGATTTGGACTCGCCAAATAGACGTAAAAGAAACAATCCTTGGTTTTTTTAAAAAAGAAGTCGAGAGACCGGTTGATTGGATTGCAACAAGAGATGAGAACGCTATCTATCAAAATGGTGAAATTGTTGGCAATGTCACAGCAAAAGTAGATGAAACAGAAGATAAATTAATTTTTCATGAAATTTGCAATACATCAAAACTTAATCAAGAATTACTTTTTGAATATAGGAGAGAAAAGCTTCGGATTATTGAAATTGGCTCAATTATTGGGCAGGAGAATATTGTTACAAGTAGCGGATCAGAAATTAAATACAATATTATAAGAAATGTAGTTTGTGAAAAAGTTAAGTAGTTTAAAGATTAAAAAGGGCAAGGTAGGGGAGTCTACTCCTAAATGATTAAAAAATACTAAAAATTGGAATATATTTTAAAAAGAAGGATTTTTGAAAATTTTGTAGTATTATAAATATAGAAAAATTGTATTACTGTAACGAAATACTTCGCAAAACTATGGCAAGAACAAAGGAGTAAAAGGTGAATCTTTGGATTACAAGAGAAGAATCTCTTAATGCATTAAAAAGTAATTTATCAATTGAAGCCCGTTATATTGAAAAAGGTTTCACAATAATTGATGCCCTATTGCGTATATTTGAAGATAATAAAAATGATGATTTTTGTATGGTTTGTAGTTTTCCACTCCTAAAAGGGAAGAATTTTTGTTTTTCCATTTGTAGTTTATCGTTAGATGGTTTAGCTCAAGAAGCAGGAGCCCTTCTGAGACCAGCAATTGAATGTTTTGAATTGTTAGATTATTTCTACGCTGATCCAAAAAGAATTCAAGAAGCTCTAGAGAAGAGACTTCCCCCTGCTGGGATTAGGGCAAAAAAAATAAATGGCAAATTTGAAAGTTTAAGAGAACATTTAAATAAAGCAGCATCCCATTTTTCATTTGATCCCGCATCTTGCACGCATTTAATAAATTGGAAAAAAGGAAGCATGCGCTATTATCAAAAATATAATGAAACTGTCCTAAGACAGAATCTTTGGACATTATTTTCTATTATGGTATTTACTATAGATAATGCTGTCAGATGTTTAAAATTCAAAGAATTATTTGACATAAAGTTAGGCAAGGAAATAGAAGAGTGGAGAGAGTCTGGATTGAAACTTGCGAAAGAAAAAATGTTGCAAAAAATATAAACGAATAAACGGGTCTAATTTCATACAAACAATAATACTAATCAACTAAAAAAAGGGTAGGGTAGGTAAAACTGCTTTCAAATGTGTAACAAATACTGTAAATTATTTTTTCAAAA
>JAHIOZ010000095.1 GCA_018894995.1 Patescibacteria group bacterium
TAAACGACATAGAGCGAGAACAATCTTAAAAATTTAAATTTTTAAGATTGTTGAGCCGAGGAGTTTATGCAAGACGAAGTGCTTTTATTTTTGCATTTTAAATTTTTATTTGCCGGAGTGGCGGAATTGGTATACGCGCACGACTCAAAATCGTGTCTCGCAAGGGATGTGGGTTCAAGTCCCACCTCCGGCACATTTTAAACAATTCAAATTTTTCAAGAATTTGAGTTGTTTTTTCTTCTATTTTTTCTCCACCAAAAAAAATTTATCACTTGTCGTTTTTTATGTTAGAATGTGTTGGTACATTTAATATTTTAAATAATTAATTGGGGTAACCCCAGTGAAATAAATTTTGTTTTTGAAAAAACAAAATTCTCATTTTACTTCGTAAAATGAATTTCACGGGGTGGCGATTTTTATAGTCGCTTCGCTCCTTAAAAATCAGCCATGTCTAGTTTTCAAAACGATTCAATCTTCTGGGTGGAAGTGGAAAAAATAAAACCTAATCCTTATCAGCCTCGAAAAGAATTTGATCAGGAAAAGTTGAAATATCTTTCAGAATCCATTCGTCAGTATGGTGTTTTGCAACCGCTTGTTGTTACCCGACATGAGGTTCAAAAAGATGACGGAGGGCTAAAAACGGAGTATGAGCTCATCGCCGGAGAAAGAAGGTTAAGAGCGTCAAAAATGGCCGGATTACAGCAAGTCCCTGTGATTATCAGGACTGAAGAAGATGATGCCGGAGCAAAATTAGAGCTGGCAATCATTGAAAATCTTCAAAGGGAAGACTTAAATCCTATGGATAGGGCTTTTGCTTTCCACCAGTTGGCGGAAGAATTCGGCTTTAAACATAATGAGATTGCTAAAAAGGTTGGTAAGAGTAGAGAATACGTTTCTAACACTATAAGGTTGTTGCTATTGCCTGAGGAGATGAGAAACGCTGTTTCTTCCGGGAGAATTACAGAAGGGCATTCTCGCCCAATTTTGATGCTTAAAGATAGGCCAGAGGAACAACTAACTTTGTTTAAGGAAATTCTTTTGAAGAGACTTACTGTTCGCGATGCTGAATCAATTGCTCGAAAGGTGGCGGTAGAAAGGGTTAGAAGGAAAGATTATAATTTTGATCCTGAGATTGCCGAATTGGAAGAACAATTTGCGGAATCATTGGGAACAAGAGTTCAGATTGAAAAAAAACAAGTGGGGGGAAAACTTACAATAGATTTTTTTTCAAATGATGATTTAAAGAAAATTTTAGATTTGGTTCATTCTAATGGTGGAAAAAAATCTTCAAGTGAAATGTTGGATAATTTTATTAAATCAAATGGAATTCTTGAAAAAATCGGTTTGAGTTCCAAAACAAAAAATACAGACGAAAAACTTGAATTAAAAAATTTAAACAGTTTTGCTTCTGAACCGATAAATACGAGTATAAATATGAATGAGGATGTTGTCAGAGCAACAGAAGATGTTGAGGAAGAAAATGAAGATTTGAATAATGAAGTTGCTGAAGATATTATGGAAAGAAATTCTGCAGAAAAGATTGAGGAAATAAATGGTGATACTTTTGAAAAAGAAATTTCAACGGAGGAAACCGAAGGAAACAAAAGTGGCTTAACCCACGGAGATTCAACGGAAGAAAAACCCCGTGCTTTTGTTGGTTTTGAAGAAAATAATTCAAATGAACCTGAGAAAAATAAAATTTCAAGTGAGCTTGAAAACAATAATAATTATCAAGAAAAATTACCTGAAAATAAACAAAACCAAAACTTAAACAACCAAAACCAAAATCAAAACAAAGAAGAAAAATCGGATGATGACAGTTTATACTCACTGAAAGATTTTTCAATTTAGTTTTTTGTAAAATGTTCTAGGATGAGGAAATTAAATCAATAAATCAATAAATCAATAAATCAATAAATCAATAAATTAATAAATTAATAAATTGTGAAATTGTGAAATTGTGAAAACGGCGTCTAAACGTGACGGTCGTCACGTTTAGACGCCGTTGTGTTATAAAAAATAATGAATAATAAAAACGATAAAAAAGAAATAATTAAAAAAATTTCTGTAAAAAAAGTAGTTTTGGCGACTGTTGCGACTGTTGGGTTGATAGGTGTTGCCGTTTTAGCTCCGAATGCCTTGCAGGTTTACAGACAATTTTATGGGAAAAAGAAATATAAAAAGTCTGATGAAGAAAGAAATATCAATAAAGCAATTAACAGTTTATCAAATAGAAATCTTATTGAGTTTGAAAAAAAAGGAGATTTAACTTTTGTTAAGCTTACTGATAAAGGAGAAAAAGAGCTTTTAAAATATGAATTAGGAGATCTAAAAATTAAAAAACCAAAAAAATGGGATAAAAAATGGAGGGTGATTATTTTTGATATCAAAGAAAAAAGAAGAGGAACAAGAGGTCTTCTCAGAAAGGCATTAAACAGGTTGGGGTTTGTAAAATTACAAAATAGTGTTTGGGTTTTCCCTTATGATTGCGAAGAATTGATTATAATGTTGAAATCTAATTTATTTATAGGTAAAGATGTTTTGTATTTAACGGTCGAAAAGATTGAGAACGATAAATGGTTGAAAGAAGTTTTTGGTCTTAACTAATTTGTTGCATATTTATAAAAAATAATCGGCGTCTAAACTGGACGGTCGTCACGTTTAGACGCCGATTATTTTTTTTGTGCGGAGTGTGTTTGTTTTGTTTTTTTAAGTTAGGAAATTTTATCTGGTATCTTTTATTCTTAGCCCGTGGGTAAGTCCAAAAAAGAGCAAAATTCCTCCTAGGATAACAAAAAGGTAATTAAAATCAACGAAGAAAAGCAACAAGCTTGCCGTAAGAGGACCAAAAATATAAGCAATTGGCCGAGTCATTCTAAAAAAACTTAAAATGTTTGTGTCATCAGAGTTTATTTTCTTGAAGAAATAACTTTCAATTGATATTTCTATCATGCTTGCTCCAACTCTTGTTCCAAAAAGTAATAAAGCCCAAATTACAAAGTTAGTTGAGGTTATAAAAGAAAGCGAGGCGGTTATTATTGCTGTTATAATAAATCCTATATTTAAAATTTCTTTTTCCCCAAATTTTTTATCAGCCATATTTCCTAAAGGAAATTCCAAAAGAACAAAAGGCAACAGCATTATTGTAAAAATAATACCAAGAGTTGCCCACGAGAATCCAATATATTCGTGAAGATAAATAGGAGTATAAATAACCATCCAAGAATAAAAAAATCTGAGCAAAAAATTTGATACTAGAATTTCTCGAACATTTTTTCTTCTTTTTAATATTTTTAATGTCTCCCAAAAATCAGATTTTTCGTAGTCAGGATCTTTGAATTTTTTTAGATTTTTTTCAAGTAAAAAGATAACAGGAATTATTAGCAGTGCCGAGACAAAAAATATTTTCCAATAATCTCCGTTGGTTAAGAGAAAACTGACGAATAGAGGAGAAATAACCCACGCAGTGTTACCGGAGGTTAAGTATAATCCTCTGATTTTACCCGTTATTTCATTAAGCGAAATATGTTCTAAAAATACATCAAAATTAAAATAAAGCAGGTTGATAGAAGCTAAACTTAAAACAAACATTATTGCTATGGATATTACAGAAGGGGAAAATGCAATTACAAGTAATGCCACAAAATGAAGCGATAAGAGAAAAAGTGTTGTTTTGTAGTTTCCTATTTTTCTCAGAATCCCAGGCATCAAAAGAAGTAAAATAAGAGTTAGAAGGGAAGCAACGGTGTAAAATATCCCCACTACTTTTTCCGGTGCAAATTGATTAAGAAAACTCGAACTGACATATGCCGGGATTGCCGTGTTAAGCGCAAAAAAGAAACCAATCAGATAAATTAAATTTGCTTTATTTTTATTCATACAGATAAGTATAGAGTAAAAATAGATTTTTTCAAAATCAGTTTTTTGCGGAAGGTCGCGGACTAGATTTAAACCTTTTCTGTTATCGTTTAAAAAATAAAATGTGAATAATTTTATATTCTGTAATATATATTTTATAAAAATGATTTGGCTCAATTCATATTTGTATAATAACAGGAAAGGTGTGTGGGGTAGACATGGAATTACATGGAAACGACGATGGATGAATTTTGTTTAAAATTTGGTTTTTATTTACGATCGTAAATAAAAACCAAAATGTTAATTTTAAAAATGAAAAGAAAAAAATAATTTAAAAACCGCCGAGAAGCGAAGCTTCTCGGCGGTTTTTAATCGTAAGTTGCGAGTTGTGTGATATTAACTTTTTTTATTGCTCGTCCGTCTTACTACTTATTACCAGAAAAATCTTTGATTTTTCTATACTCCCAAAATAACAGGAATTACAATCGGTCGTTTGTCAGTTTTTTTAAGCAGGAGCCTTCCAACATTGTCGGTAATTTCTTTTTTGATTAAATCAAAATTTATCGGTTTCATTCCTTCGGCACTTTCTTCCACTGTTTTTTTGATTACTCTTCTCGCTTGTTGAAGCAAGTCTTGTGATTCTCGAAGATAAACAAATCCTCGAGAAATAATATCAGGGGATTTTCTTAATTTCCCGGTGCTTAAATCAAGGGTTGCAATTGCAACAAAGATTCCGTCTTGCGCCAGTGTTTGTCTGTCTCGAATAACCACTTCCTGAATATCTCCAACAGAAAAACCATCCACCATTATTATATTTGAAGGAACTTTTTCTTTCAGTACGACTATTTTTTCTCCTTTATCTTGTATCTCAATAATTGAGCCGTTATCAGGGACGATAATATTTTCTTCTTTTATTCCGTTATCTTTTGCTGCTTGAGCGTGAACTTTTAACATTGAATGCCAACCGTATGCAGGCATAAAATATTTTGCATTTACAATTTTGGCTGCCCACATTAATTCTTCTTGTCTTCCGTGTCCTCCTGAGTGGATATCCTCCACTTGATAGTGAATGATTTTTAAATCGTGTCTGTAAAGATTATCCATTAGTTTTTGAACACTTAATTCATTTCCAGGGACAATTGAAGAAGACAAAACAATTGTATCTCTTTTGTTCAGTTGAATAAATTTATGTTTTTTTGTAGACATTCTCATCAAGGCGGCAAATTCTTCCCCTTGAGCTCCCGTGGCTAAAATAAGTATTCTGTCTGGCGGATAATCGTTCATATCTTTCGGTTGAATTAAAGTATCTTTTCTGGGTTTTAGTATGCCAGCTAAAATAGCTATTTCCAAGTTTGTCTTAATACTCCGCCCTTCCAAAATAACTTTTTTATTGTGCCTCTCCGCCATTTCTATAATAGCAACCATTCTTTCAA
>JAHIOZ010000096.1 GCA_018894995.1 Patescibacteria group bacterium
ACAAGATATTTGACCAAGCTGGCAAAATCCCCGTCACTGGTCACCAAAACAGCATTATCATATTCCGGCAAAAAATCCACGGTAGCTAAAGTTAAGTCAACATCGACATTACCTTTTGGTTTTCCGTTTTCATCTTGAGATATTTCTTTAAAAATAAGCTCAAACTCAGCGTTCTTAAGTAAAGAATAAAATTTCTCATTTTCTTCCAAATAACCAATAAACCAAAAAGCTCTGGTTACCTTGTATTTATCTTTTAAATATATTCTTAATTTAAAAACATCAACAGACCAACCATCTCCTTTTGCACCGAGATACAAATTTTGAGCATCAATAAAAGCATAATTATTTTGTTTCTTATTATTCATATTTTATTTATTCACCATCTCAAAAACTTTCAAATGTTCGTTTAAAACATCATCCCAACTGTTTTGAAATTGAATTTTACTGAAATCACATGCAAATTTTTGGTAATTTTCTTCATTATCCAAATAATTCATCTTATCTGCAATATCCTCCGACGAATTAGGATCAATCATCAAAGGAATTTGATCATAAACACTTAAATAATTTTCTTTTGTCATAAGTGTTGGGATTTTCAAAGAAATATTTTCATAAAATTGATTAGGGGAAATATCCGTCCAACTGGCAAAAACAAAATATTTACAATTGATAATTCTTTTATATAAATCTTTTTGTGCCAGAGAAGGAAGAAAATCAACTTTATCATTCAAATCCAAATCATTCGCCAACTTAATCAATTTTTCTTTTTGAGGACCATCACCAATAATTACAAGTTTGTTATTTTTCAAATCAGCTTTTTTAAAACCTTTTAAGAGATTTTCAATATTCTTCATCACGATCAACCTCCCCGCAAAAACTATTTCATCGTTTATATTTTCTCCTCGCCCGTGCGGAGCATTAGGATTTTTTATATCAAAATCTACTAAATCAGGCACTGGATTAAAAATCGTGTGAACTTTATTTTTGTCCAACTCATACGGTTCCATAAAGAATTCCGGCTGAACGGAAGTATTGAAAATAATTTGATCCGCATTTTTGAAAACTTTTTTTATCAATTTAAACAAAATCGGATAGTTTTTATATAATTTTCTGTTATAAAATTCCTTCAACGAAAGAGGTTCTTTTCCTTGTTGCAAATATTTTTCCCAAATATAACCACCCCCGACACGAAGAATGTATTTTTTTCTGAAAATTTTACAAGCAATCATCACCGGCAATCCCGCTGACAACCAATCAAGAGAATACACAAAATCGTAATTTCGAATATCTTTAACCACAACAAAAAAATACTTAAGATAATTTATTACCTTATTGTTGCCTCTGACAACTCTCTTTAGTGGGAAGTTAAAATCTTTATCTAACTCATAACTGGATTTATCTGAATAAGTTATAACTCTCACCTCATTCCCCGCATTCTTAAGCAAAGTGGCGATTTTAGGCGTGTATGTCGCCGGCCCCCCGCTTTCCGGAGTCAATATCCCCGTACAAATAAGTATTTTCATAATATATTACTTGGAAACCCGGTTTCCAAGTTGTTTAAACCATTTTTCTTTCTTTTTTCTATAATTTGTTCCGCCACACCAATAGCATCTTTTTTATAATCTTCAATGTTGTTAAATTTTCCTAAAACAATATCACTTGAACACTCGAAATATTTATTTTCCCATTCACTTTTACCACTAACATATTGCTCCCAACTACTTCTCATCCCCCACTTGGAACTCGGAGTTCCAAGTCCATGAATAAAATGATTCAAATTAACATAAGCTACAACATAATTTAAATACTCATCTGAATCTATATGTTCAGACTTAAAAGGTCCTTGAAACAAAACTCCCGATCTTTTTCTTTTTTCGTTAAAATGCTTCGTATACCCACCACCGAAACTTTGCATAAATTTACTTATACCGTTATCAACCAATTGTCTTAAAACGAGGTGGTAATGATTACCCAAAATATTAAAAGCAACAATCTCCACCAACTTGGAACTCGGAGTTCCAAGTTGATTCTTTTCAAAAGAATGCTCGTAGATACTACCAACACTTTCAGTTGTGTTAAAAACACTCAAACTTTCCAAAATACGCAAAATATCCCAGTTACCGGACACAATATTACGCTTATCTGTGCCACGATTATATATGTGGTAATATTCATCATTTTCCAATTTAATTTTTCTTCTTGGCATAACAAGATTATATCACTTGGAACTCCGAGTTCCAAGTGATTTAGCAAAAACTTTTTGTTGCATATCTTTGGCGATTATGTTCCAATCGTATTTTTCAAAAACCATTTTTTTGGCGGTTGCAACCACCAAAGCGGTTTTTTCAGGATTATTCAAAATATCTTTCACTGCCTCCGCAATTTGTTCCGGACTTTTAACATCAACCGCCCAACCGGTAGTTTCTTTATTGGGATTTTTTTGAGCATCAAAAAGAAAGTCCGCAATCCCTCCTTCTTGCGTCGCAATCACTGGCAGTTCCGAAGCCATCGCCTCCACAAAAGAATTTCCCATACCTTCCGAAAGAGACGGGCGAGTGAAAATATCAGACACTTTTAAATATTTCGGCAGTTCTTTATGATCCACAAGTCCCAAAAATTCAACTCTGTTTTCCACACCCTCGCTCTTCGCCAAGGCACTCAACATTTCTTTATCGGGACCGTCACCCAAAACAATAAATTTAATATTTTCCGGCAAAAACTTCAGCGATTTAATTACATCATCAATCGCATTTTTTTTCACCAACCGAGAAGTTGTAATGACAAATTTATCATTTTCTTTTTTACCTAATTTATTTTTCAGTTCAGTTAATTCACCTTCTGAATAACTTTGAGAAAAATGAGCCGTATTAACCGCATTAGGGACAACTTCAAGCGGACCGGAAAATCCCATATCTCTTGCCCAATCGGCCAAATAATTTGAAATAGTTTGAATAAAATCGGCTTTGGTAAAAATTCTCACAAACAACGGATAAACAAACCTTACTTTTCTTTTTATATAATCAATTGGGTCGCCCTCTTGCAAAGTCAAAAGGTAAGGAACTTTCGGATGACAAAGTTTAAAAAACAAAGCGCCAAAACCGGCAAACGCCGCCATCATCGCCCAAATTCCATCATAATGTTTTTTTTGATAAAGCTGAGACGCTTTCCAACAAGAAATAAAAGGAAAAAACAATTTGTTTAATTTAAGGGGAAGTTTTACCAAATCAGACATTGTGGGAGAATTTGAAACAAAACCGATTCTGTAAACATTCACATTTCCAATTTTTTCAAATTTCGGCAAATTCTTATCAAATCTCAAAGTCACCATATCAAATTCAATATCACCAATCCTGTCCGTAATTTCCTTTATCGCCACCTCCGCCCCACCAACAAAAGGATAATAGACGGTTGAGAATATTAGTATTTTTTTCATACTTCATATTGTAACAAAAAAACAAGGTGATACAAGTAAATGTATCACCTTGGTTGTTCTCAGAAGTTTTCACCCGAGATATTTTTTCTTCTGTTGCTCAAAAAAGGCAATGAGCTCAGTATCAAACTGTTGAGATTGTTCGCCTGGCAACTTCCGAGCGAACATCGCCAATCTCAATGTTTTATGCAGAGGAATTTCTGCTCGATCTCCGCGGTGTGGTGGTTCCACAATAAGAACATCCGAAGGAACCGAATCAAAGTAGCAAGTGTCAGACGCGGTTGCAAAAACCTGCAAATTAGCAAAATCACTGTAGGTACGAATTACTTCGGCACTTTGCAAACAACGCGCAATATGTGTCGGGGACGAAACAAGAACCAATTTTTCAATTCCCCGCTCCCGACACATTTCCATGCATCGAGCTACTTCCTGCAGAGTTGTTTGGGATTCAATATCGGTGAATGAAACACCTTTTAAATATTTTTTCATAATGCAATCAGAATGTTCAATTGCATAATCGAAAGAATATTGTGACTCAAATTTACCGTCTTTTTTGGAAGAACCCGTCCCCCAAAAAATCAAACTGGCATTACATCTAAAAGCAACGTCTACACCTTTTGAACCTCTGCCAAAAATACCATTTTTTGGATTTCCCCAAAAGATATTATCCCAATCTTTAGCTCCCAAATGAAGCCCGTGAATCAAAACCGCTGTAGATTTCAATATACTCATCGCATATCTCCTTTTTCGTCTATTTTTTAAAATACAAATCACTTAAAATCTACTTGAGAGTATAATATAAACACACTAATATGTCAATGCTATTTAGGTCTCGCCAATTTTTTGTCTTGTTTGTTTATAAGATTGATATAAGTGTATCTGACTTGGTTCACAAAACTTTTACTATCACTGTCTATTACGGTTGTATTCATTTTTTCCGAAAAAATTTTTAACTTTTTTTCCAAAGAAACATTGGAAAGATAGATTTTATCCGCATTTCTAAAAATTATTTTATAAATCGGCATAAATAATTTAGATTTTATAAAA
The DNA here is from genome assembly GCA_018894995.1 of Patescibacteria group bacterium. Taxonomy (GTDB): domain Bacteria; phylum Patescibacteriota; class Minisyncoccia; order Phycocordibacterales; family UBA12079; genus UBA12079. The sequence goes on from JAHIOZ010000096.1 coordinate 4,478, forward strand.
CCTTTATTTAAAATTTCTTTTTCATCGAAAGTAATCAAAAAATTGATTTTGTTATCCAACAATTTAAGCAACAAAGCGGAAAAACCTCCATAACTCGCCATCACCGACCAAACAAATCTATATTTATATTGTTTATGAAGTTGACGAGCCTTAATAACACCTAAAAAAGGCAGAAGATATTTATCAAAATTACTCCCGAAACCAACCCTATAAACAGAATCTTTTTTAATCTTTTCAAAATTAGACAATCCTTTTCTGAATTTAGTGGTTATGATATGAAATTCGGTATCTGGCATTTGTTGAGATAATTCAAAAATCGGTTTTTCGGCCGTCCCGAGATCAGGGTAATAAGTAGTGGCAAAAACA
>JAHIOZ010000181.1 GCA_018894995.1 Patescibacteria group bacterium
AACGTGATGTTGCCAAACATTAGCCGTCCAACTTGAATTTACAACAGGGTTGGCGATGATATCACCAACACGGACAAAAACAGTATTATCGTCATCAAGCCGTAAATTGATACCACGGTCAGTTGACCAATCTTTTGAAATAATGGACTGGTCACTGCCAGCCGTGCTTGGCCGTTTAGCCCAAATAGAAACAGTAACATCTTGGTTAGCTGGTATGGTAGGGGTTGTTTGCATTTCTACATAATCGTCTGTGCCGTCAAGGGTTAAGCCGCAAGAGTATTTGCCTTCGGACCAGGCGGAGGAGGTGGCGGGTGAGCCATTAAGGTCAAGAGTGCCGGGGTTGCCAGTTATGCCAGCGGCGGTGTTGGTCATTGCGTCTTTAACTGTGGCAGTGGTGCCATCGCAGGTAGTGGCGGTGTTTTGGCCATCGTCCATTTTCCAGTGCGCCACTGGCTTGCCGCGGTTGTAGTCCCAGGCGATTTGCGCCGCTGTGCGGGCGTAGTTGTATATGCGCACATCGTCAACAGAACCGTTGAAAAAACCCGTACTTGTTGTTCTTTTCAATAATCCAATCATCAAATTATCTCTATTTAATGTATCAGCGAACCAATCACCAGAATTGCTACCGCTATCAACAGTCAAACTTTCTGCTTTTCCATCAACATAAAGCGAATAAGTTGACCCATTGGAGACAACCGCCACATAATGCCATAAATTATCCGCAATGCTTGTTGTCCCCTGCACTAAATCTTGGGTGTCATTATTTAATTGCTGAACACCCAATTTACCTGAAGTAAGTTTGAATATAAGATAATAAACGGCTGTAGCTTCATCTGCACTTGTTAAAATATTTATAGTACCGCTATTATTAGTTTTAATCCAAGCAGAAACAGTCCCAGCAGAATCAGAAGAACGAAAACCAGAAATTGTTTGACTCACATAATCATCCGTCCCGTCAAAAGACAGGCAAGCACCAGTGTGGCACTGGGAGGCGCTTTTCCAGGTGGGGTCGCTGGCGTCGGCTGTGGCGCCAGAGCCGAGGGTGCCGGTGTTGGCGTTGCCTGAAGTGTCGTAGGCGTACTGGCCTGTTTTTGTGTCCATTTTCCAGTGCGCTACCGGGGCGTCGCACTGCGATGTGTCGCCCGGCACGCAGTACTCCGAAAGCGACGAGCCCGAAGAGGTGGCTGTGCTACTGCCCCCACCGCTTGAGCCCAACTTAAGAGCGACACCCTTGTTGTACTCCTGCTTAATTTCCGCAGGACTCAACGTGAACGGGTATATTTTGACTTCGTCAATGAGCCCAGTATAAGGCAAAACTAAATCGCTTGTGTAGGCCCCCACAACAAGAGCGTTTGCTATATTATAATTATTGCCATTGCCTACTGCAATTGACTGGCCGCTATCATAAATGCCATTTATGTATAAAGATAAATTGCCATCTCTGTCATAAACTCCAACCACATGGTTCCAGCCAGTTGTCAAAGATTTATTAGAATTAAACAAAACCGAAGAAGCGCCGGGGTCAAAAATACCAATCAATTTTCCGCTCGTGCTAACGCCTAAAGCATACCTCCCATCAGTTGCGCCGGTATTAGATTTAGCAATAAAATACATATCGCTTGCTGGAGAAATTGTTGCTGGCTTTACCCAAGCAGAAATTGTCATATCCCCAACTCCAATATCTAAAACATCTCCCATGCTCGTATAATCCCCCCCGTCAAAACTCAATGCTTTGCCGAACTTGCCGTTGGTTGTCCATGTGGGGCAGGTGCTGTCCCCCGGGCAGGTGCCAGCCAAGTCGCCGTTGTTTTTATTGACGCTCTTGTCATAGGCCGTGTCGCCTGCGCCTTCATCAAAATTCCAATAAGCCGCATAGCTCCCGACCGGCGAGCCAACAGCCGGGTGCCCGGCGTTCATATCCTCCATGATTTGCTTTTGCGTGCGAGCGTAGTTGTATATGCGGACATCGTCAATAGCGCCGTTGAAGTAATATCTTTCACCGCCGCTATTAAAATTAAAATCCCCTATTCTCCCATTATCAACGCCAGTTAATTCATAAAACCAAGATGTTGTATCTGTGGATACAGTAAAAGTTTGCGCTACCCTTACTCCATTAATGTATAAAACTGGGCTTGCGCCATCTTGAACTAAGGTCAAATGCCCCCAAGTATTATCACTCAATCCAACACTGTCAGTGTATAATGTAAATTGCACGGTTCCTGCGTCTCTGCTTTCTGCTGCAATACTTCCATTTATTCTTATATAAAGATTTATATATTCATTGGCATCAGTATCTCCAAATGTTATTAAATTGCTCGAAACTGGAGGTGTAGCATCTGTCGGCTTCACCCAAGCAGACCATGTCCCGATTTTAGTGTTTGACAAATCATTAACTGCTGTATCAGCATTTACATAATCATTGCTCCCGTCAAACTTAAGGGCGGAGCCATACTTGCCGGTTGCCCAGGTGGGGTCGGCCGAGTCGGCCGTGTCAGCTGCGCCCAACGTGCCGTTGTTGGCATTACCGGAAGTGTCGTTGGCATACTGACCATTGTTCTCGTCCATTTTCCAATGGGCAACTGGGGGAGGTCCTGTTTCATAGTCCCTTCTTATTTGCTCTGCCGTGCGAGCTACTTTGTATATCTTGACATCGTCTATTTGCCCATCGAAAGCTCTTGCCCCATCTGAACGATTGCCAAGATAAAAATTATTACCAGCATCACTACCTCTTGAGCCTGAAGGAGAACCTGACTTTGTAAGGGCGATACTGCTACCGTTTATATAAACAATTGGGTTATTAGTTAGTGAGCTGTTATTATAAACCACCACTATATGATTCCAAACACCTAAAGTCAGCACCCTACTAGTGGTTTCCCATGCACTATAAGAGGCAAACATCTGTTGAAATCCCAATTTGGCATTAGAGCCGTTATCGTCTGTTACATAGACCATCCAGCCCTCTGTGCCTGTGCCATCTGTTTTATCAATCACGCGCCCCACGCTCCCCCCGCCATCGCTTGCAGGATAAATCCATGCTTCAAATGTTCCTCCACTGTCAAAAATATTCTGAACAGGAGAAGTATCACTAACAGTTATGTAATCATCCGTGCCGTCAAAAGTGCCAGCCATGCCGAACTTGGCGGTGCTTGTGGTGTTGGCTCCGCTGGCAGAAGTGCCATGATTAGCATTGCCACTTGAGTCAATCACCTCGCCTGATGTGCCATTCCAATATGTCTCGTCCATTTTCCAGTAAGCCACCAAGCCCTCGCCGCTGTCGCGGGCTTGGCCAACGGTTACGGACGATTTGACTGCCGAGCCCTTGGGCGTAGGGTCGGCTTGGGCGTTATAATCACTTTTCACTTGGCTGGCGGAGCGAGCGTAGTTATAAACCTTGAAATCATCAATATACCCCTGAAAATCGCTGTAATCCCCGCTGTCGTCTTCGCCTAATTTTAAGTTATTATAAGTGTTTTGTATATCAACATCGCTTGTTGATTGGGTGGCTTGCAAAACGCCGTCAACATATATTTTTATATTACTCCTGTCATAAACGCAAGCAACATAACTCCACTGGCTTAAAACCAAAGCCATGCTTGATGTTGCCGCTGTTTGCCACGAAGTGCCATTATGAATTTGGCAAATTGGCTTGCCGTCAACATCGGTTGCTAAACGAATTTCATTATTTTTTATTGCCAGCGCTTTTGAAGCAACCGAAACAGTTGGCTTTATCCATAAGCCCATTGAAAAACTTCCAGTTGAGGTGGCGCCTGAAACCCCATAAGTATCCCCACCCGAAGGGCAACCCCCTGCCTCGTCGCACGAGCCACTAAAATGTATCCAGCCAGCATCCTCGCCCCAAGCATAACCCTGAAAATCGCCGTTATTGTCAATATAAACGCCGTAAGTGTCAGCCGCATCATTAGCGTAAGTTGAACTGGTGGCTGCAAACCTAATCCAGCCCGCACCCTCGCCCCAAGCATAACCCGATAAACAAACAGTTCCTGCCGAACAAGTGGCACGCGAAGCAACAACCCCATAGCTATTGCCACTTTCCTGCGGGCAACCACCTGCCTCATCGCACGAGCCACTAAAATGTATCCAGCCAGCATCCTCGCCCCAAGCATAGCCAGTTACAAAAGCGCCATCAGTTGAAGGCACGGTAACGCCATAAGACCCGCTGGCATAATCAGTCCCGTCAAACCTAATCCAGCCCGCGCCCTCGCCCCAGGCATAGCCAAAACTATTGCCATTGTTCGCGGCTAAAACATATTTAATCCCTAAAAATAAAACTACCACAGAAAAAACTGCTGAAATAATTATAAATAAGTTTTTATTTTTTTGAAAAAACATTACAATGAAATTATGATAAAAAAACAAAATAAGAGAGAGAGAGAGAGACGACTTTTCTTTTGCTAATTTATTAAAATCATATTACCAATGCCGGGCTAACAAACGCAAAACCTTGTCGGCGGCTGTTTTTGAAGTGCAATTTGAAAAAGCCCTGCTAAAATTGCGCGATGAGCTTGTCAGTAAAACCTACCAGCCAGGCCCGCATACTTGTTTTGTTATCACCGACCCCAAGCCCCGTGAAGTTTGGGCAGCTGACTTTCGCGACAGAATTATTCACCATTTATTAGTCGCCTACCTTGAACCAATTTTTGAGCCAAAATTTATTTTTCATTCCTACGCTTGCCGTTGTGAAAAAGGCGCTCATAAAGCCATTCGTTATTTGCAAATCGCTAATCGCAAATCGCTAATCGCCAATCGATCGCTTTACTACTTGCAAACAGATATTTACAGCTTTTTTGTCAGTATTGACAAACAAATACTTTTCAATATCCTCAAACGCTATTGCCACAACACAGATATTTTATGGCTTGTTGAAAAAATCATTTTTCAAAATCCAACCGACAATTTTATTATACACGGAGATAAGACATTATTCCAAAAAATTCCGCCTCATAAATCGCTTTTCTGCGCCCCAGCTGGCAAGGGTTTACCGATTGGCAACTTGACCAGCCAATTTTTTGCCAATGTCTACTTAAACGAACTTGACCAGTTTGTCAAACACACTCTCAAATGCCGCTATTATTTCCGTTATATGGACGACCTTTTACTGCTCCACTCAAGCCCCAATCAACTCGTTATCTGGAAAAATGAAATTGACCAATTTGTAAAAAACAACCTTGCCTTGAAACTTCACCCCAAAAAACAAATTATTCAACCCGTAAAAAATGGCATTAACTTTTTGGGCTATATCACTAAGCCCAATTATTCTTTAAGCCGCAAAAGGGTGGTGTCTGCCTTAAAACGCAAACTTCACCGCCTCAACCTTACTCTTAATCCTCAAGCCAAATATCAGCCAGAAAAACCAATTTTGCAAACTTCTTTGCCCTTAATTTTCCCAAAAGAAATACCCGCGCTCGCTTTTTTACAAAAAGCTCAAGCCACTGTCAACTCATACTTTGGTCACTTTCAACATTGCCACTCCTTAAAGTTAAGAAAATCGCTTTACTTTTGCTATTTTAAAGAACTGAAAAAATACCTAATTCCCGCTGACAATAATTTTTATTCTTTCATAATTGAGCCACATCTTAAAAATTATTATCAAACTCTTAAAAAAGATTCCTAACGGGCGAAACACAGCCCTGAAACGGTTGCTATTGTTGACATTATTGTTATTGAAGTTAGAGCACCCGTTGTTGCCCGCTATCCGAGCATTGTTGTTGTTGTGCGGCTCGGAAAGCCAATGCCTTTTTACTTGCAAAATCTTTGGCTGATTGCTAATGAAAAAGCATACAGCCGTTTGTCTAAAATCCTCTTCTGCTATTTTAAAAAAATAACAGAAAAGAGAAAAAGGCGGGAATCCCTTTTATTTGCTCTCTCTCTATGCCCGTAAGCAATAAAGAATCTGGCAGGAGCGGACAAACCGCTATTTACGATTAGCCCACTTCTGCCACCCACCAATTTGCTTGCCAATTGCTTCTATTTGCTCGTTAATTTTGCCAAAAATGCCCGGGCCCAATAATTTTAAGTCGTAAGCCAACCGCAAATATATCCGCAAGTTTTCTAATTCTTGGCTCAAATCTTTCAATTGCTCGGTTTTTCGACCACTTGAATTAACCAAAACTATCAACCTTAACAATTTATGGCAAACATTTTTTAACTCGCAACCCAAAGTATATTTGTGCTCTTTGTTAAAATTAACTGTTGTTTTATAAACAGCCAAAGTTAAAATATATGTTTGCTGAAATATAGGAATATGGAAGTAACGCGACATAATTGTTATTTAACTAAACGAACCAAATTATCAAAAACTAAAATCAAAAAATCACCAAATTGGAAAAGGGAAATCCTACGGGCGAAACACAGCCCTGAAACGGTAGCTAGTGACGACACCATAGTTATAGAAGTAAGAGCACCCGTAGTTGCCCGCTATCCGAGCATAGTGGTAGTAGTGCGGCTCGGAAAGCCACTCATAAACAGAATCATCGGCCTCATTTACATATTCGTCTGTTCTGCCTAATTGACTGCCATAAGTTCCAGTTGGTTTATAGCTTGCTCCGTCTCCGCAAAAGCCAAAAAAGTCCTGGCTGGTTGGCAGTTTAACGCCTTTCCATTCTGCTAACTGTTTTGCGGTTAAGGGCCCATTATTATTTTTAGTGCAACTCGTTGAACCGCATAAAGAAGTATTCAGCTGATAACCAGCGAAAGGAATGATATAAATAACTTGATAAGTATCGCCCGCAGAAGGCGCGCCAGCAGACCAGCCGCTAACTGTGAAAGTATTGGCTGTGTTGCTTTCAATGGTGCTGATTGAGTTTATACTCGCTCCGCTGGTTATTTTTATCATTTGACCTATCCAAGCATTGGTGTCTAATGTTAAAGCTGTGTCTTCTAATGCTGTGCCAGCTGTGCCAGCTGTGGCCGTGCCTGTTATAACCGCCCTATCACTTTCATTGGGCAATAAATCACGCTTGCCGTCTAAGCAATCGGTTGTGGCTAAAGCGATTAAATTAGCGCCAACCTTGACTGAAGTTGGGTAAAAACCATAAGTAGTCGTGCCTGTCGGGAAATTGCCCGAACAAGTCCAATCCCCTATCCAGGAATTATCATACATATTGTCCCCGTATATTTGAAAAGTGTCATCGCTTGCCGAGCTGGAGGCGCAAGCCGTGTAAGTGGCGCCGTTTGTCAGCCAAGAGCCATAGACCGTGATTGTGTCTGTTGTGTTGCTCTTTATTATGCCCCAGCAACCATTAGCCGAGCCGGACTTTATTTGCGCGATTGAATACTGATAGGCGTTTGCTGTCCAACCCGCGCCCGATTTTGTTACCGAGTTTGTTGAGCCATCTGTTGCTGTCTGCACCGATAAAGTCGCGCCGGAAATCTGCTCAGCCCCATTCCACGAAGCGGATAAATAACCGTCGTTAGAATAATTAGCCGTATTAACAGTGCCTGAACCCGTGCCCATTAAAACGCACATTCCGTCTTCCCCGTCAATTTGATCGCCATCGCCGTTGCCATCTTCAAACCACTGCCAATAATAGTCGTTCACAGCATAAGCCGCCTCGCACGCTGTTTTTGTAAGCGCGGTTGAGCCATCGCCCGAGGCATTAGCAAGCCAGCCCCGGCCAGGGTAAAGCGCTGTTCCTTTTTCCCTGAAAGTTGCTGGCTCGTTAAAACCAGTTGGGCCCGAAGTTGGCTCGGTAAAAGCCAAAGTAATGGCGATGCCAGCTACAGCCGCAACGCCAAAAATCAAACCAGCCGCTATTTTTTTGGAAACCTTTTGCAAAAGAATTGTTTTGTTCATATGTTTTTTATTTTATAATTTAAGTTTTTAATTTATTTTTATTGACCAATTGTAAAATCCGGAATAGAAACATTGTCATTGTTGCCGTCAAAGTAGAGGCACTTGCCAAACTTGCACTCGTCTTCTTGTTTCCAAATAGCATTGGTGATACTGGCTGTGTTGCCACTGCCCGAGGAGTCGTAAGTACTTGAGCCCACGCCCTCGTCCATCTTGAGCCATAGCACTGGGTCCGCCCCCCTGTTATTGTAAGCAATGGTAATTAAAGTTCCTGCGGTAAGTAAAATTATCCCAGCGAGAATGAAGATAGATTGTTTTTTAAATGGTTTCATTGATTCGGTTATTTGGTTAACGAGTTAACGGGTTAACGGGTTGGGATAAACTCTTTGTTTTTGCGTTTGGTTTCTAAATAAGAAATAAACGCGCCGATTTGTTTGGCTAAACTTTCTAAATCATTATTGGCTTTTGCAAATTCTTGGCTGGTGATATGGTTTACAGCTAAGGCGATATGTAGCTGATTGCGACATTCACCAGCTGACCCTTTAGCGATTTTCAAAAATCTTATAAATTCATTGTTATTGTTTTTTTCAAACCCCTCAACAATGTTAGAACTAATTGAAACTACAGCTCGCCTTATCTGATCCCTTAAACCAAAATCGCGACTAAATTCTTTTTTAGAGGTAAAATCATAAATCAATTTTGTAATAGAAAGGGCTTGCTTCCAAATATTTAATTCCTCAAACTTTGTTATTTTCATTATGTTATTTTTTGTTTGTGTTTTCAACCCGTTAACTCGTTAACCAGTTAACTCTCTAACTGAATTATACTATTCCCTGCCACGCACCCCGCGTTCGTAGTCCTGCTTAATCTGCCCCGTTAGAGAAAGGAAATGTTTGAGCCGATTCTTTAGATACCTCTTGCCCATGCCTGTTTTTTGATACTTTTCTCTCGCTCGTGCGTCATCCTCATCGCAACACGCTTCGTAATAAATTAATTCAAAGGGCCGTCTATATTTGGTAGCAAAAGATTCGCCTTTGCCATGTTGGCTCAAACGTTTCCGTAAATCATTGGTAAAACCCGTATACCAACGATTATCCTTTTGACTTCGTAAAATATAGATGTAAAACATATTTTTCTCTAACGGGGTCTGCTCGGCTGCTTACCCCGTTAGAAACCGCGAGGGCTCGCAACGTGTTTTTGTTTCTAACGGGGTTATTCTCTGCCTCGTAGTCCTCTCTCATAATCTTGTTTTATTTGTTCAGCGCTTCTTGCGTAGTTGTAGATGCGGACATCGTCGATGAGGCCAGGAAAATAATAGGTTGTTATTGTCCACCCAATAATAAAATTTGTTACATTAGATAAGTTGCCAATAGTTATTAAACTCACGAGAGTTCCAGCCACACCATCGACATAAACAATACCATTACCGCTTTTATCTGCTCTCAAAACAACAAAATGCCAATTTCCATCTCTTATATCATAACCAGATGGTCCATCTATAGTTGAAGCATTAGTCCCATCACGCAAATATGCTCTTACACCACCATTTGCTGTTGAATGAGAAGTTATTAAATACCCTGTCCCATGAGTAGAAGGGTTACCAGCGTTAGAATGTTTATTTATGATTGCATCAAAGTTAGAAGCAGGGTCTGACATCTTAACCCAAGCTGTGATCGTAAAATTAGAAGCCATATCCAAACTCCCACTTACAGGGTCGCCCACACTCACATAATCATCCACCCCGTCAAAGGTCATTGCCGAGCCGATTTGCCCAGCTGTTGTGTGAGCCGAAGTAAAGGGGTTGCCAGTGGCGTCGCTAAATGTCCCAGTGTTGCCGTATCTTGAATAATCCCTTACGCTGGTATTGTCGGCGTTGTCGTCCATTTTCCACCAGCCAACAAGCCCAGTGGTCATTTTCACAACGGGCTGGGTTGACCAAGCCAAAGCATTGCTCAAGGTTAAGTCATTGGCATAGCCCCCAACAGTAGTGCCTGTACCCTCATCGCATCGCCAGTAGTCGGTTAATGTGCCAGCACTAGCAGAGTAGTCAAACGGATGCTGGGCTTGATACAGGATTTGCTCGTCTGTCCAGTGGTCGCCTGCGGCATAGT
>JAHIOZ010000097.1 GCA_018894995.1 Patescibacteria group bacterium
CAGACTCACGCAGACTAGACGCAGAATTACCCCAGTTAAATAAAATGTTTAACGGGGCACGCGCGAAAACGACGACGAATTTTGCTTCGCAAAATTCGTCCGAAATAAAATTCTCCACCCTAGTTGCGGTGTTTTTAAAATATGATAATCCACAAAACAGATTTGCGGAAAATCTGTTTTTTTGTTATTATGTTGAGTATGAATACTACATTAAAAATTCAATCAAGGGGGACAATCACTCTTCCTAAAAAAATCAGAGAATCTTTAAGTTTAAAAGTGGGGGATTTTCTCAGTGTTAATTTAAAAGATAGAAAAATAACGGTTGAGCCGGTTAAAAAAGATGAAGATTTACAAAAAGATATTCTGAGTTCTTTGCAAGACATAAAGAATGGAAATTTTATAACATTTTCTTCGTCAAAAGAAATGAGGGCTAAATTGAAATAATTTGTTATGAAAGGTATTTTGACAAAAACTGCAGAGAAGCAATATTTAAAACTACCCAAGCAAATTCAAAGTTTGTTTGATAAGCAAATTGATTTTTTGTTAAAAGATTTTCGACACCCTTCTTTAAATTCTAAAAAATATGACGAAAAAATAAATTTATGGCAGGCAAGAGTAGATTGTTTTTATCGCTTTTATTTTATTATTCAAGGTAACATTTATATAATTGTGAGCATTAATAAACACCCCAAATAATTTTTGAAATAAAAAACCCCGCTGGTGCGGGGTTTTGGAGATGAGTGAGAGAAATTATGTTGATTTTATCATTTCAAATCCTTTAGACAGAATATCGGGGTGTATTTCCCCCGATACCCTATAAAATAATCCAGTTGAATTGTTTACGAATGTAATTTCAGCATGTTCAATTTTCCCTTCCCGGATTAATTTTAGGACAGTTTCTGCAGGAACAATGGAATCTTTTAATTCGTAATCAATAATTTTTAACATCAGCTCCCTCCTCCTGGTTATTAGAATAAAAATTTAAGAACATTTACTTCCACTAAAAAACTATCATTATTGATATTTTTTGTCAACTCTGGATACTCGATACTTGATGCTATATACTGTTCTTTATGGAACTAAAAGATATTGAAAAATTGGCGGAGCTTGCGAGAATTGAAATGTCGCAAGAAGAAAAAGAAAAAATCCTCGGTGAGATGGATTCTATTTTGGGTTTTATTGATCAAATTCAAAAAGCCGATGTAAACATTACAGAAAGGGAGGCGGGCGATATCAGAAATATTATGAGAGAAGATGAAAATCCTCACGAGAGTGGAAAATACACGGAGGATATTTTGAGAGAAGTGCCGAAAACAAGAGAGGGATATATAGAGGTTAAGAAAATTCTTTAACAAGCGTATAGGGTACAGCGTTTAGCGTATAGTAGACGAAAATTTCCTTTGGAAATTTTCGTCCGTAACTCGCCCTCTACCCTCTACCCTAAACGCTACACCCTAAATAGAATATGAAAATCGATTCAAATGACCGAAATTCGAAAATCAAAAACATTTTGAAAATTTGAGTTTTAGGCTTGTTTAGAACTTAGAGTTTAGGGTTTAGTGTTTTTTTAAAATAATTTATTATGTCAAATATAGATCTAAAATCATTAACTATACGAAAAGCTCACGAGGATATGAAAGCCGGTGTTTTTTCTGCTCGTGAATTAACTCAAGCTTACCTTGATGTTATTGCCGAAAAAAATCCCAATTTAAATGCTTATTTATTTATTTTTGAAGATGCTTTAAAACAAGCCGACGAAGCCGACAAAAGATTTAAAGACGGGACGGCCGAGCTTTTGACCGGTATCCCGATGGCGATTAAAAATAATATTTGTATAAAAGATAAACCTACAACGGCAGCTTCAAAAATTTTAGAAAACTATCGAGCAGTTTACGACGCAACTGTAATTGAAAAATTAAGAAAAGCTGGAGTTGTATTTTTGGGTGGAACAAATATGGACGAGTTTGGGCATGGTGCTTCGACAGAGAATTCAGCTTTTGGTGTGACTAAAAACCCACACGATAATACTCGGGTAGCTGGAGGTTCGTCTGGTGGTTCCACAACCGCTGTTTCTGCAAATTGTTGCTTAGCGGCACTTGGAACAGACACAGGAGGGTCTTCTCGCCAGCCAGCTTCTTTCTGTGGGGTGGTTGGATTTAAACCAACTTACGGAAGAGTTTCTCGTTACGGAGCGATTGCTATGGGTTCTTCACTTGATCAAGTTGGTTCTATCGCTAAAAATGTCGAAGATGCAGAAATTGTTTATAATCAAATAAAAGGAGATGATAATATGGATAGCACAACTATTCCTGAAAGTTTAATTAAAGAACCAAAAGTTAAGGAAAAAATAGTCGTTGGTATTCCTAGAAATTTTCTAAAAGAGGGTATTGACGAAGATGTAATGAAAAATTTTGAGGAGTCAGTGGAAAAATTAAAATTGCTGGGGCATACGATAAAAGAAATTAATTTGCCTAATATTGATTATGCTTTAGCTACTTATTATATAATTATGCCGGCGGAAGTTTCAACAAACTTGTCACGGTTTGATGGAGTAAGATTTGGTCTTCATAAAGAAGGAGAAAATCTTTTGGGGGATTATATGAAAACTCGGGCTGAGGGTTTTGGTCCGGAAGCACGCAGAAGAATAATTTTAGGAACATATGTTTTATCAGCCGGTTATTACGATGCTTATTATAACAAAGCAACCGCTTTGCGAGAGGTGATGAAAAAAGATTTTGCTAAGGTTTTTGAAGAAGTGGATGTAATTTTGACACCAACTTCTCCTACTCCCGCTTTTAAAATTGGTGAAAAATCAAACGACCCCGTGCAGATGTATTTGGCGGATATTTTTACTGTTTCGGCAAATATGACGGGAGTGCCTGCAATTTCTATTCCTTCGGGTTTTACAGAAAGAGATTCCAATCCTGTGGACGGGCAAAAAGGAAAACAGCTTCCGTTGGGAATTCAGTTTATGGCTCCGTGGATGGGAGAGAATATTCTATTTAAGATTGGGAAAGACTTTTTGGGAGAAGATTAAATTATAAATTATAATTTTTAATTTCTTAATATTACGACGAATTTTGCCTTCGGCAAAATTCGTCGTCGTGTTTAAAAATTTTGTCATTAAAGATTATTTACAAAATTAAAAATTTAAAAATTACAAAATTTAGAAAAATCTTACGAGATTTTTCTACTTCCCACTTTTAACTTTCTGCTTTATACTATAACCATATGCACAGTGTTGATTTTTTAAACATACAAAATATTTTTTACCGAATATATCAATTTTTTTCAGCTTTGGGAATGCCAAAAGAAATTTTCGACTACCTTATGTCTTATTGGCCGATAGTGGCTTTGATTTCTTTTTTGTTGAGTATTATTCTTTTAATTTTTATCATTTATTATTTTTTCAAATTAAAAGAAATAGAAAAAGCTGATAAGGAAAAATATGGTTTTATCGAAACCCCTGATTTATTTGAAGATACATCAGTAAAGAACGAAAGATGGTTGAGAGTTTTGGAACATTTGGAAACAGAATCTCCCACCGAATGGAGGTCAGCTATTTTGGAAGCGGATATTATTTTAGATGAAATGACAAAAAAGATGGGTTATCACGGAGATAATTTGGGCGAGAGATTAAACAGCGTTGAAAAAAGTGACTTTCTTACACTAAATCAAGCTTGGGAAGCTCACAAGGTTAGAAATATGATAGCTCACGAAGGTTCGGGATACATTTTGAATAAAAGAGAAGCCAAAAGAGTGATTGATTTATATCGCCAAGTATTTGAAGAATTTGAGTTTATTTAATTTATCACCGTAGTTTATAAAGTTAAAAGTTCATAAAGTTTATAAAATAAAAATTTGTAACAGCTCATACCTGCTGAATTCGTACGATTAATGGATAATTGCTGGGCTGTTACATTGTCGCCCACCCCAGCGGATGTTCCACTCGCGGAGACGGATTTTCCAGAGGAAAATCCGTTGACGAAATGCCTTCGGCATTTCGTCTTCGCGAAATTCGGAGCGATAGCGGAGAAGTGTGGCGATCCAGAGTAACATCGTTAACTATTGATTTTAACGAGTTTTATATTTATAAGTGTGAGTGGTTACTCACATCGCAATTGCTTTTTTGTTGATTTTGTTATACTATAATTCCTATTGATATAGCGGGATGGAGGAGTAGTACCTCGTCAGGCTCATAACCTGAAGGCGTTTGTGCAATTCAAACTCCCGCTACAATAGAAACAAAAATCAGGTAAATTTTTATAAACTAATTTATAAAATTTACCTGATTTTTGCTTTCAGTAACGGGTATTAAGGGTAAAAGACAGGCTATATTTGGGAATTTTTTTGTTGCAAATTTTTACTAAAAACTATAAACTAACAACTATAAACTTAAGAAATGTCGGCGTAGCTCAGTTGGTTAGAGCACAGCACTCATAAAGCTGAGGTCGAAGGTTCGATTCCTTCCGTCGACACCCCGCAAAATAA
>JAHIOZ010000098.1 GCA_018894995.1 Patescibacteria group bacterium
AGGTTTTTTGAACCAAATAATTTTTTTGTGATTAGAAATGGTCTTTGGATCTCTCTAAATTTCCGTAATTACATTTTGTCGGTTGCGGAAAAAATTCTGCCAATTCAACTGCCGAGTCATATTCCGGGTTTTGATTTGCCGAAAAGAATTAATGATGCGGAAATCCGCGCCAAGCTCGGCGACAACCATCTTTTTGAAGATGCGAGTGAATTTTGCTCGTGTCTTGCGGGAATGATTTCTCGCCAAGCCAATGGCGAGGAGGGAGATCTCCTCAATAACGGATCCTCGAACATTTTTTATGTTTGCGGAAAGGAAGGCGAGGTTTTTGCGGTTTTTGCGTCTTGGGCTGTCGACGATCGGAGGTGGGATGTGTCTGCGCTTCGGCTGGGCGGCCTTTCGTGGCTTGCGGGCCGTCGTGCTTTTTCTCGCAACAGTATCTTGGGCAAATAGTCCTTTGAACTTGGACTCTTTGTCTCTTTGACCCTTGGTCATTCCAACGAAAGTTGGAGTGATCAGGGGTTTTGTTTTGTAAAAAATAAAATATTTTGATATTCTAAACAATGAAGTTTTTGTATTTGTCTCGGTCACGGCTTAGGCGGAAGATTTTGAACATATTAAACATCAGAATTGTTTCGGTTAAGGCTTGAGCAAGCGTATGTTTGGTATGTTGTTGAAAAAATAATAAGGTGGAAAATTTGGTTTGGTTATGTCATAATTGCCACCATCTTATTCATCATTACAAAGATGCAAAAGATAAATTCATGGAGGCATTGGTGTAGGAGTAACACTACAGCCTGTGGAGCTGTCATCGTGGGTGCAAATCCCGCATGCCTCCCAGTAAAAAGTTCCCAATAAAAAAAAGCTGGCCACCGGGGTCAGCTTTTGGGTTGTGGGCGGGAGTGATTTCAAAATTTTCTTATTTTCGCCAACATTTCGTCGGTTATTATTCTGACTACCTCACTGCTACTTAGTTTTTTGTAACCGGAAAAACGGTATTCTGTTAATTCGCAACAGATACACATTCTTCTTGGATAGTAAGATGTAGCCACTGCAATCATTGACTCTCCTCTTGGTTTTTGGCAGGTTTCAATAACTTCTTTGTGAGGGCAAGTTTCCCTCAGCAATACGCGATCTGATGCCACATTTTTCTCCAAAAGTTTTATCTCAGCTGAATTTTTTAGAATTCTGTTTTTAATTTCTAACAATTCGGATTCAGTTATTTCAGACATTTTTCACTCCTTTGTTTTGGTTATTGTTTTTATACTTTTCCTGATTCGTATTATAGGTAAATACTTTTAAAAAGCAAATTATTTAAAAAACAATTTTGCTTGCTTTAACAAGCCCTAATACTAACCTCTGATACTCAATTTTTTGGCTCTGTCAAAAAATTGTTGACTTATTTTTTAAAAAGAGTAGTATATTGACATAAGACCCGAAAGGGTTTTTAAAAATGAAAAATTTTATCTAATTAGCACATAACTTTGTCGTTTTAGAAAAAATTTTAGAAATATTTGGTTTTTGTAAAGTTTTACAAAGCTTCTAACTAAATTTAAAAATCAGTTTGGCTGTCGGCTATGAGCTTTCAGCTATAAGCTTAAAAAATATGAAATTAATAGACTACATTAAAGATACAAAAAGCGAGTTAAAACATGTAACTTGGCCGACTAAACAACAGGCGGTTTGGTTTACAATTTTGGTTATTATCATTTCCTTAGTTGTTTCTTTTTACCTCGGATTTTTTGATTTTATTTTTTCATTGGGAATTGAAAAATTTATCATTTAATATTTTTTAATTTTTGGAGAAATTAAAAAATCACGGAAGGTCGCGGAACGAACGCAGAATTACGCAGAAATAAAAATTTGCTTCGCAAATTTTTATCCATAAATTCTAAATCATAATTTAAAATCTAAACAAACATATGGACAATCAACAAGAAGAACAAAAAATAACAAAACAGGATTCCAGTGCCGGCAGAAATTGGTATGCAATCCATACTTATGCCGGGTATGAAAATGCTGTTGTGAGAAATCTTAAACAAAGAATTGAGTCTTTGTGTATGCAAGACTTGATTTTTGATGTGGTTGTTCCGGTGGAAAAAAAGATTAAAATTAAAGGAGGAAAAAGAGTTGAAGAACAAGAAAAAATTTACCCCGGATATATTTTGGTTGATATGATTGTAACCGATGATTCTTGGTATGTTGTCAGAAATACACCGAGAGTTACAGGTTTCGTAGGAGCGGGAGTTAACCCGGTTCCTGTGAGTGAGGAAGAAATGTCCGAGCTTACCAAAAGAATGAATATGGATGTCACTAAACATGAGGTTGATTTGCAAATTGACGAAGCGGTTATCATCACCGACGGACCGTTTAAAGATACAGAGGGTAAGGTTATAGAAATTGACGAGAAGAGCGGAAAAGTTAAAGTTCTTATTTCAATGTTCGGAAGAGAAACTCCAGCTGAGTTGGACTTTTTACAAATAAAGAGAATTTAGAAAAACAAAGAGTGAAGCGATTATGTTTTTCTTAACCCTGTTAAGTTCAAATTTCGCAGAAATTTGAAACATTTAAACTTTTAGCAGTTTGTCATTTGGGTGGTCAGGTAGCCTGTTGTGTTTACCCAACACTCTGATAATCAATAAAAGTTTAAATGATACTTAACTGGGGTATGGTTAAATAAATTTATTGAGTTAATTAAAATTTAGAGTATTGCGGGTTAGAAAGTAGCCCTAGTGAAATATCTTTTATTTTTTCTTAAAAATAAAAGTTTCATTTGCTTGAGGCAAATGAATTTCACAGGGCCATAATTTTCTAATTCGCTTCGCTCATAAGAAAATTATGGCAAAAAAAGCAATAAAAAAATTAAAATTACAAATTCCTGCAGGTAAAGCTACACCGGCTCCTCCTGTTGGACCGGCTTTGGGACAAGCCGGAATTAATATCGGTGAATTCGTAAATCAATTTAACGGTGCGACTAAAGAAATGATGGGGGATATCATCCCGGTTATAATTTCTGTTTATGAAGACAGAACTTTTGATTTTGTTCTTAAGACTCCGCCGGCATCAAGATTGATTTTGAAAAAAATGGGAATCGCAAAAGGTTCCGGCAAAAATCTTACAAAGAAAGCTGGGACTATTACAAAAAATCAAATTAGAGAAATTGCGGAACAAAAAATGGCTGATTTAAGCGCGAATGATATTGAAGCGGCGATGAAGATTATTGAAGGGACAGCTAGGAGTATGGGCGTCGAAGTTAAGTGATTTTTTAAAAAAACAAAAATGCCGACTTAGGTCGGCATTTTTGTTTTTTTAAAAAATCACTTAACTTCGACCGCAAAAGGTCGCGGAACGAACGCGGAATTACGCGGAAACGACGACGAGACGACGACGAAACGACGAAAGGCTTTGCCTTTCGTCGTTAACGATAAAACTCTGCTATCGTCTTTGCGAGCCGAAGGCGTGGCAATCTAGGAGTTTCGTAATAGTTTTCTTGACTCCGCCCTCGCAAATAACTATACTCAACGCAGGTTAGTAGTATTGAAAAAGGAAATTTTTTCCTAAAAAATATAAAAGAAAGGAGACTTGGATGAACAAAAAACAAACAATAACAACAAAGAGAATTGATTGGGACACACTTTTTATGCTCCATGTTCGTGCTTATGCGATGAGGAGTGCCTGTGTAAATTACAAGGTTGGTGCGGTTTTTACCAAAGACAATAGAGTTCTGACGGGAGGTTTTAATGGACCACCGAGAAAGGAACCGAATTGTTGCGAGGTTGGTTGTGCAAAGCGTGATGCAGGCGGAAAAATAATGCCTGCCGGCTCAGGTCTTTGCAGGGGTGCTCATGCTGAAATGAACAGTTTGGCAAATGCTTGCATTGGCGGTGTTGGTTTAAGCGGTGTGACAGTTTATTGTTCTTTTAGTCCTTGCTGGGATTGTGCCAAACATTTGGTTAATCTTGGTATCTCCCGTTTTGTGTACGAGGTTGAGTATACTGAAGAAGAAGGTCAGCGAGCCCTTGATTTGCTGAAACGCCGAGGTGTCGAATTGGTTCATTTTACTTTTGACGAATCAGTTTTACTTGATTTTCAGAATTTTAACCCCGTAGCAAAGGAGAAAAGCAAATGAGTAAATTCAATTTTCTTGAAGAATACGATCTCGGTAATGCTTGGTTTTCTGCCCTAGATACTATTATGTCGAAAGGTCGAAGATATCTTATTACGAGTGGGAGTTATGAAGGTATCCACAGAATTGGTATGCCTACTTTGATTAATATCGAAAATCCCGGAAATAGACCTCTTTTTCCGATAATTCCTGATGGAATTCCGGCTCCGACTAACGAAGAAGATATTAACGAATATGTCGGGTATCTTGTAAACGGAGAAAAACAACCTAACGAGCATTATACCTATGGGGAAGACTTGCACTGGCTTGTTGAGTGGACTATCAAGCATTACAAGAATTTTGGTCATGGGAATAATCATTGTTATATGACTGTCGGGCGTCCCGAAACTGTTCATTTTTACGATCGGGATGTCAATTATTCTGAAGATATTAAGGTCGTTAGCGCACCGGATATTTCTAGAATTCATCACATTGATAATGCATGGAATAAAAATCATGCCATCAAAACAAGCTCCCAATGTCTTCGCGGTATTGATACATGGATTGACGATGGTAAACTTCATTTCTGGGTTTACTTCCGGTCCTGGGATTTGTGGGGTGGTTTTCCTGTCAATCTTGGTGGAATTCAGCTTCTCAAAGAATATATGGCGGCGGAGATTGGCGTCGGTGACGGCTCAATGACCGTTGCTTGTAAAGATCTTCATGTGTACGAACACACTTGGGTTGTTGCGCTTATGCGTCTTAAAAAAGACGAAAGTCTCCTCAAAAGATAAAATTTGTTTCTCCAAAGCCTCCACTCGAAAGGGTTGGGGCTTTTCTTATGTCTTTTTTTCGGTTAATATTTACCTAATGGATTAAACAAAGCGAGTTAAACAAAAAATGATTAAAAACGAATTGGAAAAAATAATAAAAAAAGCTTTGGCGGATTTGGGAATTGAAGCCGAGAGTGTTTGCTTGGATCATCCTGTTGATTTGGCTATGGGAGATTATTCAACAAATGTCGCGATGGTTTATGCAAAAAAAATCGGACAAAATCCCCGCGAACTCGCCGAAAAAATCGCCGAGAAAATCAACTTGGAAACCCGGTTTCCAAGTGAAATGTTGGAAAAGGTGGAACCGGCTGGGGCTGGTTTTATAAATTTTTATTTGAGCAAAGACTTTTTTGAAAATAATATAGCTGAAATTTTAAAAGCGGGGGAGAAATATGGAAGCAATGAAAGTTTGAAAGGGCAGAAAATTTTGATTGAGCACAGCTCACCAAACTTGTTTAAAGAATTTCATATTGGGCATATGGTTAATAATTCAATCGGTGAAGCAATTACAAGAATTATCAAAAATTCCGGTGCTGATGTAAAAGTCATTTCTTATCCGTCGGATGTTGGGCTTGGGATTGCAAAAACTATTTGGGCTATAAAAAACTATGATATTACTGGATTAGAAAAAGATTTTTTATTTAACAATAGTAAAATACTAGATGAAAAAATTAAAATTCTGGGAGTTGCTTACACTTTAGGTAATTTAGCGTATAAAGATCACGGAAATGAAAAACAAGAAATAGATGAAATAAACAAAAAAATTTATAACAAATCTGACGGGGAAATAAATAAAATTTATAACGAAGGTAAAAAATTAACTCTCGAACACTTCGAGATCATCGTTAAAAAGTTAGGTTCAAAATTTGATGATTATATTTTTGAAAGTGAGGCAGGAGAAATTGGGAAAGAAATTGTAAAAGAAAAAATAGGAGAAGTTTTTGAGGAAAGCGAAGGGGCTGTGGTATTCAAAGGAGAAAAATATGGTTTACATACTCGCGTTTTTTTAAATTCTCAAGGGTTACCAACTTATGAAACAAAAGATTTAGGTTTGCTCAAGTTAAAATTTGATAAATATCATCCAGATAAGTCTATTTTTATAACAGACAATGAGCAGAATGAATACATGAAAGTCATGTTGAAAGCAGGAGAACAGATAAATTCTGCTTGGGCAGAAAAAACAAAACATATTGGACATGGACGGCTTCGTTTTCTAGACGGGCGACTTTCTTCAAGGGAAGGTAATGTTTTGACAGCACTTAAACTTCTCGGCGACATCCAGATGAAAGTTTGGGATAAAATGAATTCTTCAAAAAATATAACTAAAAACGAAATATCAAAAGCTTCCTTTTGTGTTTCTGGTGGGGCTGTAAAATACGCAATATTAAAATCATCAACGGGAAAAAATATTATTTTTGATAAAGAAAAAGCTTTAGCTTTAGAGGGGAACACCGGACCATACTTGCAATACACCTATGCTCGAGCGAAATCGGTTATTGAAAAAGCAAAAAAAGAAAACATCGCAACTTGGAAACCGGGTTTCCAAGTGGAATTAAGGCTGTTGAACAGCCTTAGTGAGGTTGAAAAATTGCTTTATCGTTTTCCGGAAGTTGTTGAGAGGGCGGGGGAGGAATATGAACCGCATTATATCGCGACTTATTTGTTTGAATTGGCACAGGCTTTTAACTCTTATTATGGGAATAATAAAATTGCGGACAAAGAAGATGAAAATGCACCTTACAAAGTTGCATTGACGGAAGCGGTTGCTCAAACAATCAAAAACGGACTTTGGCTTTTGGGGATTGAGGCGCCGGAAAAACTATAATTCAGTTTTTAGTTTTTAGTTGATAGTTTTTAGCATAAAAAATTAAAATCGTAAAAGCGAAGCTTTTGCGGTTTTTGATTGTCGGCTTTTTAAATTTCTCATTTTAATGTATTATTTCTTTTATGGATAATGAAAAAAATATAGATAATAAATCCGAAACTGCCCAAAGCGAGGAAAAGATTTTGGAGTTTTGGCGGGAGAATAAAATTTTTGAAAAGTCGTTGGACTCTAAACCTTCGGACGGGCGAGGAAAAGAAGCGCCCAAAGGTGATTTTGTTTTTTACGACGGTCCGCCTTTTGCGACTGGTTTGCCTCACTATGGGCATATTTTGGCTGGAACAATCAAAGATATTATTCCGCGTTATCAGACAATGCTCGGCAAAAAAGTTTCTCGTCGTTGGGGTTGGGATTGTCATGGTTTGCCGATTGAAAATTTGATTGAAAAGGAACTCAATTTAAAAACTAAACAAGATATTTACGATTACGGAGTGGAGAAATTCAATGAAGCTGCCAAACAAAGCGTACTTCGTTATGATGTTGATTGGAAAAAGATTATTCCGCGAACGGGTCGCTGGGTGGATATGGGTTCAAGTTATCAAACAATGGATACTTCTTATTCTGAATCCATTTGGCATATTTTTAAAACTATTTATGATAAAAATTTAATTTACGAAGGACATAAAGCGATGCATCTTTGTCCTCGTTGTGAGACAACTCTTTCAAACTTTGAAGTTAATCAGGGGTATAAAGATATTAAAGATTTAACGGCGACGGTGAAATTCAAACTTGATGTCGGACAAAAAATTGGTGATTTTGTTGCAGATGATAATACTTACATTTTGGCGTGGACGACTACGCCGTGGACTTTGCCTGGAAATGTTGCACTCGCAGTAAATGATGGAATCATTTATGCTCGAATTCAAAAATCAAATATCAAAAATCAAAATGAAAATGCAAAATTAAAAAATAACGAGACATATATTGTTGCTAAGGAAAGAATTGTTGGTGTTGTTGGTGATGAAGAATACGAAATAATTGAAGAATTCAAAGGTTCAGAATTGATTGGAAAATCTTACAAACCACTTTTTGATTATTATTTAAAAGATGAAAATTTGGAAAATCGCGAGAATGCCCGCCCGCAACGCCTGAGCGAGGCTCAGCCTAGCGATGGCGGGCGGGGTTGGAAAATTTACGGTGCGGATTTTGTGACTACTGAAGATGGAACTGGAATTGTTCACATCGCTCCTGCTTTTGGTTCTGACGATATGGAGTTGGGGAAAAAAGAAAATTTACCGTTTATTCAGCATGTTTCAGTTGATGGAAAATTCAAACCGGAAGTTGGTGATGGCTTGGCTGGGTTGTATGTAAAACCTAAAGATGATTCTGCGAATGGACAAGACCATATGTCGACCGATATTGAAATAATAAAATTGTTGGCTAAAAAAGAAGCTCTGTTTTCAAAAGAAAAAGTCACTCACTCTTATCCTCATTGTTGGAGATGTGAAACACCTCTTTTAAATTACGCGACTTCGTCGTGGTTTTTGAAAGTTACGGGAATTAAAGATGAAATGATTAAAGTTAATCAAGGTGTTAATTGGGTGCCGGAAAATATGCGAGATGGAAGATTTGGAAAGTGGCTTGAAGGAGCGAGAGACTGGGCGATTTCAAGGACAAGATTTTGGGGGGCACCGTTGCCTGTTTGGAGGTGCCAAACTGGGAAATTCGAAACCTTAAATTCTAAATCCGAAACAAATTCAAATGGCCAAAATTTAAATGTTCAAAAAAATATCGGTTGCGGGGCGATGAGGGTTGTTGGTTCAATTGCCGAGTTGAAAGAGAATTTGCCGAAAAGAAATAATATTTTTGTGATGCGACACGGAGAGGCGGACAACAACACTAAAAATGTAATCAGTACTCAAAAACTCAACGAGCATCATTTAACCGAGAAAGGAAAAGAGCAGGTTTTGGGGGCGATTGGAAATTTAAAAAATCAAAAAATTGATTTAATTATTTCTTCTCCGTTTGTAAGAACAGTTGAAACAGCTGAATTGGTAGCTGAAGGTTTGGGTTTAAAAAAAGAAGAAATTATTTTTGACGAGAGAATCGGAGAAATTAATTTGGGGGATATGGACGGAAAGAGTAATAAAGATTATCACAAATATTTTGAATCCCAATTGGAAAAATTCACTAAAACTCCACCAAACGGAGAAAGTTTGACCGACTTGAAAAAACGAGTCGCGGAATTTCTTTTTGAAATTAATGAAAAGTATGAAGGCAAAAATATTTTGGTTGTAACTCACGAATATTCTTTTTGGATGATGATGACCGTTTCTGATGCTTTGACGGATACTCAATCTGTAAAAATGAAAGACGATGAAAATATTGTTCAAAATGCGGAAGTCAGAGATTTGGATTTCAGAAGTTTACCTCATAACAAAAATTACGAGATTGATTTGCATATGCCTTACATCGATGAGATTAAATTCAAATGTGCTTGCGGTGGAGAAATGAAAAGAATTCCTGAAGTGTTTGACTGTTGGTTTGAATCGGGGGCGATGCCTTATGCTTCCAATCACTATCCTTTTGAAAATTTGGATAAATTTAATCCTGAAAAAGAAATCGGTTTTCCGGCAGATTTTATTGCCGAGGGTCAAGACCAAACACGAGGGTGGTTTTACACTTCGCTTGTTTTGGCAACCGCTTTGTTTGGAAAAACTTCTTATAAAAATGTAATTGTAAACGGAATGGTTTTGGCGGAGGACGGAAAGAAAATGTCAAAGAGTTTGAAAAATTATCCTGACATTAATTATATTTTGGATAAATATGGAGCTGATGCGATGCGATATTATATGATAAATTCGCCGATTGTTCGGGCGGAAGATTTGAATTTCTCGGAAAAAGGAGTGGACGAAGTTTTGAAAAAAATTATTTTGAAAGTAAAAAATGTTTATTCGTTTTATGAATTGTATAAAGATGCTTTAAAAGAAAAAATTAATCCGCAGGATAGTAAAAATGTCTTGGATATTTGGATTTTATCCAGATTGAATCAGTTGAACAATGAAATCACAACAGGATTAAATAACTACGAATTAGATCGAGCTTCACGACCGATTATGGATTTTGTGGATGATTTGTCTACTTGGTATATCCGTCGTTCTCGTGACAGGTTTAAGGGTGAAGATGAAAAAGATAAAAATTTTGCTTTGGCGACAACACAATTTGTATTGGTGGAATTTTCAAAATTGATTGCTCCGTTTATGCCGTTTTTGTCAGAAGAACTCTGGCAGAAAATTGAAAATGAAAATCTCAAAATGGAAAATGATAATGTAAAATTTAAAATTACATCGGTGCATTTGCAGGATTGGCCAAAAGCGGGAAATGTTGATGAAAAAGTTTTGGAAGATATGAAAAAAGTTAGAGGGGTTGTTTCAATGGTATTAGAAGTAAGGGCAGAAGCTGGTTTGAAAGTTCGTCGACCGTTGGGTAAAGTTACAATTTATGGTTTATCTTATGAAAAAATAGATAAACAATTGCTGGATATTATAAAAAATGAAGTTAATGTAAAAGATGTTGTTTTTGAAAAAGGAGATAGTAGAGTAGAGCTTGATGAAAAAATTACACCCGAATTAAAAATTGAGTGGCAATACCGAGAACTTTTTAGACATATTCAAAGAATGAGAAAAGATGCCAGACTTGTGCCAAGTGATGTTGTCGGCTTAATCGTTGAAACTTCCGATGACGGAGAAAAATTGATTAAGAAATTTGAAGAAGATTTGAAAAAAACCACTGGAATTAAAGAAATTAAATTTGAGAAAAATATTGAAGATTTTGAAAATTCAATCGTGCAAGGAGGAATTAAAATCGATGATTTGGAATTCAAACTGAGAATTGAAAAATAAATTCCGTCGGCACCATCGTCTTTGCGAGAAAACAGGCGTGAAATTTTGGCGTCTAAAATGGACGGTCGTCCATTTTAGACGCCAAAATTTCACGCCTGTTTTCGTGGCAATCCGGAAACTTTCGCAGTTAAAACTTTATAGACCCGCACCAATTTTTTTACAAAAAAGTTGGTGGCGGGTAGACTTTCAACTTTACAAACTTTATACTTAATTTATGATTTACAGACACAAACATTTTCAATTGGACACAAAAAGCAGAAAAGTTTTTGACCAAAACGGGAAAGAATTGATGATAACTGGTAATGCTTTTAGATTGCTTGCTTTTCTTTGTGAACACAAAAATGCAACAATCACCGAAATAGGGGAATATTTGGATCACGCTAAAGAATATACCGAAAATCATATTCGTCAGTACAGATACAAAATAAAATCAATTATAGGAGAAGAAATCATCGATTATAAAAATTCAATTTATTCAATTGTCGGTGATATTGAAACCGTTGAAAAACTCAACTTGGAACTCCGAGTTCCAAGTAAAACAGGAAAAGACGACCGTATTACGGATTTATTACACCCTAATAGTTTAATATTTGGCATAAGAATGAAAAATATCAGCAAAAAACCGGCGATAATCGTATCAATTTTATTATTACTCACATTTTTCCCGTGGGCTTATGGTTATTATACGGTTTTGCGATGGGCGGTAAGTTTGGTTTCAATTTATTACATAATCGGTTTTTACAGCAAAACAAAAGTTTTTGATTTCAAAATCTGGACACTTGTTGCCATCGCCGTCCTGTTCAATCCAATCGCTCCGATTTTTTTGCAAAGTAAAACAGTTTGGGGATTTTTTGACATCATAGTCGCCGGATTTTTCGTTTATTTGATAATTAAAACTAAAGAATTGAAATAAAATTATGAAAAAAGAGATAATCGAATCGTTAATAAATGATTTTGAGTCCGTTTCGCAAAAAACTGAGGATGGTTTGGAATTTTGGTTAGCTCGTGATTTGCAACATTCACTCGGTTATTCCAAATGGGATAATTTTTTAAGTGTTATTTCAAAAGCAAAAACATCCTGCGAAATTTCAGGATATAATGTCAGAGATCATTTTGCCGATGTCGGCAAAATGGTAAAAATATAAGTTTAAAAGTAAAAATGAAAATAAAAAATGAATATCGTTTTGCCGATACTAGGAAAACGATAAAATAAAAAGTTTTATAAATTAAAAATAATTAAAAATATGAAAAAGGAAAATTTTAAAAATGCTTATCAATTCAAAGTTTTGTTAGAAGGAGCGAAACCGCCGATTTGGAGAAGAATACAAGTTCCTGAAAATTTTAATTTTGAAGATTTGCACAAAACGATTCAACTGGCAATGGGTTGGTGTGATTGCCATTTACATCAATTTATAAATGTTGATCCAAGTCAAAATTATGGAAATAGAAAATTTATTAAAATACCGCACCCTGATGATTTTGATTTTGGCTCTGAAAAAACTTTTGATGAAAGGAAGGAAAAAATTTTTGATTGGTTTTTTTTGGACAAAGACGGTAAATCTAAGATGAAGTATGAGTATGATTTTGGCGATGGTTGGGAACATATGGTTACTCTTGAAAAAATTTTATCTGAGGAGAAGGGTGTTAAATATCCCCGTGTTGTAAAAGGAAAGGGTGCTTGCCCTCCTGAAAATGTTGGGGGTATTTGGGGTTATATGGATATTGTGGAAGCGATGAAAAATCCAAAAAGCAAAGAAAGTCAAAAGTTTTTTCAAGAAATCTATGGCAGTTTTAAAGAATTTAAAGATTGGATGGAAGAGTTTGCTTGCGTTGATTTGGGTGAATTTGACCCAGAAAAATATGAAATTGAAGACGATGGTTTTTTGGAGTTAAAAGGGTATATTGGCATGAACGATTATATTGGGGAATAATTTTAAAAAATATTAAATTTGCATCATAAAAAATTTTACTTAAAAAACCTTTATTTTGTTTGTAACCACTCACACCTATAAACACCAAACTCATCAAAATCGATAACTGACCTGGATCGCCACACTTTTCCGCTTCGCTCCGAAGTTCGCGAAGACGAAATGCCTTCGGCATTTCGTCGACGGATTTTCTTCTAGAAAATCCGTCTTCGCGAGCATGACACCATTTTTAAGTTTTTTGAAAAACAAAGTTTTTCAAAAAACTTAAAAATGGTGTCATGCGTGGCGACCCAACACTTATTAATTGGTCGTGGGAAGTCAACAAGTGTGAGTGGTTACCTTTGTTTACCCACACACCTAAAATTTTAGGTGTACGGGTTTATGAAAAAGGAATAAGGAAAATATAGAAACACAGAAATTGAGGAATTTAGAGATAGAGAAACAAAAAACGACGGAAATTTGCGGAGCAAATTTCCGTCGTTTTTTTTGTTTTACTTTATAGACTTTCAACTTTACAAACTTTATACTCTTACATATGGAACACAACATCTACACCACCAAAGGAATAATTTTAAACAGTTTTGGCATTGGCGAGGCGGATAAACTTTTTCGAATTTTTACGAAAGATTTCGGTTTGATTGATGCGACAGCTCAAGGAGTGAGAAAAATTGAATCAAAAAATCGTTATGGTTTGCAAGATTTTTCGGTTTCTGATTTTTCGTTGGTGCGAGGCAGGGATATTTGGAGAATTACTAATGTGGCACCTATAGAAAATTTATATTTTGTTTTTAGTAATAATTTGGACTGCACAGAAAATAATAAAAAATTTAATACAGTTTTGAATATTTTTTCTTTAATTCGAAGATTTATTCAAGGTGAGGAAAAAAACGAAAATCTTTTTAATTTGATTTTAAACGCAATAACTTTTTTAAAACAAAATAATTTGGAAGATAAAGATTTAAGAAATTTTGATTTGATTGTTTCCATAAAAATATTAAATAACCTCGGTTATTTTGATGAAAAAAATCAAAAAGAAATTTTTTCAAAATTTTTGAAAAATGAAATAAGCAAAGATTTGATTGTTGAGATGGGGAGTTTGAAATTTCAAGCAGAAAAGGTGATAGGGGAAGCTGTGGAAGAGAGCCACCTTTGAGTAATAAGTATTAAGTAATAAGTAGTAAGAACGACGAAACCCTCTGGGTTTCGTTGTTCGGTAAAAAACAAGTTTAACGGGGCAAGCAGAGATGAATTCCTTTTGGGAATTCGTTGACGAAGTTTTGCTTCGCAAAACTTCGTCGTCGTGTTTAGAAATTAAAAATTCAGATTTATTTAAAAATTAAAAATTAAAAATTAAAAAATTTTAAACATTCGCATAATATTAGTATGTTTACCTCGTTTATTCGTATCATCCGTCGTTCTAAAAACTAAAAACTATCGACTGAAAACTTTTTAAAGTATTCGGATTATATACACAAATTTTACCAATTACCCACTACAATAACTGTAAACTATCAATTAAATTTGCTATACTTTTACCAATGCCAAACAATGAAGAAAAAAACAGAATAGAAAAATTAAAAGACAGGCTTTACTCCAAGAAAGATATTATTCGCAGGGAGAGGTCGCAGTTCCCCAGAAAAATTTATGATGTGAAAGTTGCTTGGGAAGACAAAGATAATAATCAGGTTTTCCCTGATAAAAATGATTTAAAAAAAATGAAAAAAAAGACATTTTTAGAAAAAACATTAGTCGCTGCAGTTATATTTTTTTTGATATCGGCTATTGTTGTTTTTGTCGCAGTTTTTGGAGGAGCAACAAATGTTTCTTCTGATAATGTGGAAATATCTGTGACAGGGCCTTCTACTATTGAAAGTGGGGGGGAACTATTAATGCAGGTTTCCATTAAAAATAACAATTCAGTTGATTTGGAATTGGCCGATTTGATAATTGAATATCCGGAAGGAACTCATTCTGCAAGCGGGGACATTCAAGATCTAAATTCGGTTAGAGAATCAATGGACATTATATCTGCCGGAAAAAGTGTCCGAAAAGAATATAAATCAATTTTATACGGCGAAGAGAATAGTGAGAAAGATATTGTTATAAGTCTTGAATACAGAATCGCAGGGTCAAACGCTATCTTTTTTAAAGATAGAAAATATGAAATAAAAATCAGTTCCTCACCAATCAATTTAATAGTTAGCCCATTAAAAGAAGTTATTTCAGGTCAAGACATTGAACTTTCAGTTAGTGTTGTATCTAATACTCCCAACGAAATTAATGATTTGTTGGTTAGTATTGAATATCCTTTTGGTTTTGAATTCAAGAGTGCTAGTCCTGAACCGGAATTTGGCAATAATGTTTGGAAAATAAAAAGTATTGATTCAAGCAGTCAAAATGTTATAAAAATAAAAGGTACCATAACAGGACAAGATGATGAAGAAAGGGTATTTAAATTCAGTAGTGGTACGAGAGATTTTAAAAATGAAAAAGAAATAGGAGCACTTTTTGCTTCTGTGACAAAATCTTTGTTAATAAAGAAACCTTTCTTAGGTATTGATATTGCTCTTAATGGAGATACTTCTGCTACCTATGTTTCTCAAAGAAATAAATCAATTAGAGTTGATGTGATGTGGTCAAATAATTCACCGGCTACTATAATTGATGGTGAAATCCTCATTAAATTAAAAGGGGATATATTGGATAAATCTAGTATCTCAGTTGATAAAGGATTTTATCGTTCTTTTGATAACACAATAGTTTGGAATAAAACAACCAGCGGTGAGTTGTCCGAGATAAACTCGGGAGAAGGCGGTCGTTTCAGTTTTTCTTTTTCACCGTTATCTCTTTCTGCAAAAAGCGGTTTTGTTGACCCTGAAATCTTAATAAATGTCAGTGCAAAAGGAAATAGAATTTCTGAAAACGAAACTCCGGAAGAAGTTATTTCCACCGTTTCAAAAGTTGTTAAAATATCTTCGGATTTGATGATTGCTCCGAGGGCGACTTATTATACCGGACCTTTTGTTAATACGGGATCAATTCCACCAAAAGTCGATAAAGAAACAACTTATACTATTACATTAACGGTAACAAACACAACAAATAATGTATCTGATGTTAAAGTTTCGCTTTCTTTGCCCGCTTATGTTCGTTGGATGGGGGTCGTTTCGCCGACTTCTGAAAATATTTCCTATAATTCTATCGGAGGAGAGATTGTTTGGAATATTGGAGACGTAAAACCTGGTGCAGGGACTAAGGAAGTGTATTTCCAAGTGGCTTTGTTGCCAAGTATCAGCCAGGTTGGTGAAAGTCCTAAGTTGACGAGTGATATTGTTATGGAAGGAATAGATCAATTTACAAATGCAATTATAAGAAAAACAGAAAAGGGTGTTTCCACTACTCTAAATACTGATTCCGGATTTACCGGTTCAGGAGATGCGAGAGTGGTTCAATAGATTTTTAGATAACTTATATTTATTATGAATAAAAAAGAACAAGATAACAAAAATTTGAATTCACAAAATGAATCGGACAAGATCCTAAATTTGCAAAGCAAATCGGACAAGATGGAAAAAATAGTTTCTTTGGCAAAGAGAAGAGGTTTTGTTTTTCCGTCTTCAGAAATTTATGGCGGTTTTGCCGGTGTTTATGATTTTGGACCAATGGGAGTTGAATTGGAAAATAATATAAAAAATCACTGGTGGAAATGGATGGTTCAAAAAAGAAGAGATATTGTTGGGTTGGATTCGGGAATTTTTATGAATCCAAAAATTTGGGAAGCTTCGGGACACACCAAAGGTTTTTCTGACCCGATGGCGGAGTGCAAGGAATGCAATACAAGAATTAGAGTTGATAAAATTTTGGAAGAAATTGGAATTATCGCTGACGAAAAAATGTCTGAAGAAGAAATCAATAAATTGTTTGATGAGAATAGAGATAAAATAAAATGTTCAAAATGTGGCAAGAAAAATTTTTCAAAGGTTCAAAAATTTAATCTTTTGGTTCAATCAAACCTCGGAGATTTTACTGAGAAAGGCGACAACCCCGCTTATTTAAGAGGGGAGACTTGTCAGGGTATTTATGTAAACTTTTCAAATGTTGTTGATTCAACTCATATGAAGTTGCCTTTTGGAATTGCCCAAATTGGTAAAGCTTTTAGAAATGAAATTTCTCCGCGACAGTTTTTGTTCAGAGGGAGAGAGTTTGAACAGATGGAAATGCAATATTTTACTCATCCGGAAGACGAAATGAAAGAATACGAAAAATTGAAAGAGTATCGCTGGAAAGCAGTTTTGGATTTGGGATTAAGAGAAGAAAATCTTCGTTGGAAAAAACACGAGAATTTGGTTTTTTATGCAAAAGACGCTTGGGATATTGAATATAATTTCCCTTGGGGTTTTGATGAATTGGAGGGGGTGCATGCACGCGGAAATTACGACTTAACTCAACATTCTGAAGGAAGCGGAAAAACGCAAGATTATTATGACCAAGAAAAAAACGAAAGATTTATTCCGCATATTATAGAATCTTCCGGCGGAGTTGGGCGCTATGTTTTTGCGGTTTTGAATGATGCTTATACTGAAGAGGAAGTAAATGGAGAGATGAGGGTAGTTTTGAAATTAGACAAAAAAATTGCTCCTGTAAAAGTTGCTGTGTTGCCGTTGTCTAAAAAAGATGAATTATCAAAACCAGCTTTGGAACTTTTTGAAAAATTGAATGAAAATTTTATTTGTCAGTATGATGAAACCCAGTCAATCGGGAAGAGATACAGAAGGCAAGACGAAATTGGCACCCCTTATTGCGTCACTTTTGATTTTGATTCGCTTGAAGATAATTCTGTAACTGTTCGTGACAGAGACACAATGCAACAGGACAGGATTAAGATTGATGAGTTGGTTGGATATTTGAAAGAGAGATTGAGTTGATGCGGAACGAACACGGAACTATGCAGAACACACGCGAAAGAATTAGGTGAAAATTAAAATAAAAAAATGTGTCGCAAGCGACACATTTTTGACTAAATTATTTAATGAGATGAAAGATTTTTTGCGGGTCAAATCCTTGAATAATTAATAAAATTTCTAAAAAATCTTTTTTGCTCATTTGCCATCTGAAGATGATGTTGAAACAGTCGTTCCTTGTTTCTTTTGCTGTGAGAAAGAAACCTTTATCTTTTTCGGGGTTGGGATTTTCGCACTCGTGCAATTTATCCGGAGGTCTTATTTTTGAAAGTTTTTCTGCAAATTTATCCCAAAAACATAGGCATAAAATAAAGGCATGTTCTTCGGATGACCCTGTTGTTGGGTGAGCACCGCAAATAACATTTAAATGAGAAGTTTCTACTCTGAAAATTTCTTCTTCTCCTGGAAATTGATACAGGGTAGCTACCTTTCTACCGCATTTTTTACAAATAAATTTTGTTGTGTCAGGTACTGTTTCTTTTTTTGAACACATTTTACCAACAATATTATTATCATACTTCGCTGTTATCATAATCTTTCCCCTCCTCATATTTAATTGTTATCAAAAATTTCCCGATTTCTGCATATTACTATATAATAGATTGATACTAAAAAGCAATAGTTAGAGAAGTAACCACTCATACTTGTTGAATTTTCATAACTAATTAATAAGCGATGGATCGCCACGCATGACACAATTTTTAAGTTTTTTGAAAAACTTTGTTTTTCAAAAAACTAAAAAATGGTGTCATGCTCGAGAAGACGGATTTTCCAGAGGAAAATCCGTCGACGAAATGCCGAAGGCATTTCGTCTTCGCGAACTTCGGAGCGACAGCGGAGAAGTGTGGCGATCCAGAGTAACATCGTCAATTATCGATTTTAATGAGTTTGATGTTTATAAGTGTGAGTGGTTACTTAGGGAATTTAATAATCAATTTTTCAGTTTGGTTTTCCGCGTAATTCCGCGTTCGTTCTGCGACAATCCGCGATTTATTCGACTGGAAGGAGAATAAATACTATGAAATACAACAAAAAAATATTAAAAAACGGATTAAGAATAATTACTGTGCCGATGCAGGATAACAATACTGTGACAGCTTTGGTGTTGGTGGAGGCCGGTTCCAAATATGAAAACGAAAAGAATAACGGGATTTCTCACTTTTTGGAGCATATGTGTTTTAAAGGTACTGACAACCGTCCCAATCCGGGTGATATTTCTCACGAGCTTGACGCTTTGGGTGCTCAGTCAAACGCTTTTACTTCTCAGGAATTTACCGGTTATTATGCCAAAGCTCACACAAAGCAAACCCATAAATTAATTGATATTATTTCTGATTTGTATTTGAACCCAATTTTCAACGATGCGGAAATTGAAAAAGAAAAAGGTGTGATTATTGAAGAAATGAATATGTATAAAGATTTGCCGATGAGAGACATCCACGATGTTTTTATGCGTTTGTTGTATGGTGACAGTCCAACCGGGAGAAATATTGTTGGAACAAAAGAAATCATTAAATGTGTAATTAAAAAAGATTTTGAAGATTATCGAAAAAATCACTATGTTGCTTCGGCGACGACCGTTGTGGTGTCGGGGAAATTTGATGAGAAAAAAGTAATTAAAGACATTGAAGAAAGGTTTAAAAATGTCAGTGTAGAGAAACATCATAAAAAAGAAAAAGTTAAAGAAAATCAAAAAGCCCCGCAAATTGCAATTAAAAATAAAAAACTTGACCAATCCCATTTGATTTTGGGAGTGAGGGCTTTTGATTTATTTAAAAAAGACAGTGCCGTTGTTTCAGTTATCGCGGGTATTCTTGGCAAGGGGATGAGTTCTCGATTGTTTTTCAAATTAAGAGAAGAAATGGGAGTTTGTTATTATGTGCGAGCGGGGAATAATGCTTTTACCGATCACGGTTTTTTCAATATTTCAGCGGGAGTTGACAACAGTAGGGTGGAGGAAGTGGTCGGGGTTTTGTTGGAGGAAATGAGAAAGTTAAAAAAAGATTTGGTGAGTAATTTTGAATTAAAAAAAGTTAAAGAATATATGACTGGTAGTTTGTTTCTCGGCCTTGAGTCTTCCGATGATTTGGCGGAATATTACGGAATTCAAGAAATTTTAAATCAAGAAATAAAAAAACCAAAAGAAAAAGCCAAAAGAATCAGAGAAATTACCGCTCAAGACATAAAGAGAGTGGCAAACAAAATTTTTAAAAATGAAAGTCTAAACCTAGCGGTTGTCGGACCGATAGATGATAAGAAGAAAGAGGAGATTAAAAAGATGTTTGGAATTTAAGTAAAATTTTTTCCAAAAATTTTAGAATTAAGAATTAAGAATAACGAATTATGAATGATGAATCTAGAATACGACGACGGATTTTGCTTCGCAAAATCCGTCGTTTAATAGTTTAAAAACCTAAAATTAAAAAACGACCAAATGTGGCGACCGTCACATTTGGTCGTTTTTGAGTCATTAAATTTCAAAATAAAAAGCCCACTTACAGCGGGCTTTAGTCTTGAGAAAGAAAATAAATTATGGTTCAATCACTACAACCATATTTCTTGTTTTTTCTTTGCAAATAATAAAAATATTGTAACCTTTCTCACCATCGCCATCAATACTACCTTTTCGAACATTTTCAAGGGTTTCGCAGATATAGCTCAAAATGTGGTTTGTAAAATCTTTACTCTTCACATTTTCAGCTACATAGGACAAAATTTTGACGGAGTTCCTCGTCACAGAGATTACATTTATTGCCTCTGATATAACCTGCACCCAATTTTTCTCGTTGAAGGTAAAACCTAGAGGGGTTGACTCCGGTTCAATCGAAGGCCCGAGCAATGTTACTAACTCTTTTTGAACTAATTGTTCTTTGAATAAAATACCTTCCATTAATTGGTTCATTTTGTTCTCCTTGGGGTTATCCCTTTTGAGTTTTTTAAGAATAACTTTATTACTGATATCCGAAAGAAGTGTATAAAAAAATAATCGGTAAGTCAATTTAAGAAAACCCAAGTTCAAAAATTAGTTGCAACACCTAAGTCTATTAATTAAGATTTAGGCAATATGAAAAATAAAAAAGCAGGTATTTAATCAGGTTTACAAAAAACCACGGAAGCAAGGCTTCCGTGGTTTTTTATTGAAATACCCGTAAATTTAAGAGAGCTGAGTATTAAGCGCAGGAACATTTTCTGCAACTTATCAGCATAGTGATTGCTGAAATTCCAACAAGAAGATATACAATATTTTCAACTGTAGGCCATTGACCTGCAATCAAATTTACAATATTCCAATTTCCTCCTAAGAAATATCCCAAACCTGTTAACCCCCAGTTAAGTGCCCCGATGAACATTAACCAGTAAGCGATAGTTCCTGTTGTTGTTTTACATTTCATAACAAAAATTATTTATATATTTATAATAATTCGACTCAATTAAATTATAACAGTTTTAAATAATTGTCATAGTTGATAACTAGTAACCACTCACACTTATAAACATCAAATTCAATAAAATCGATAACTGACATTAGTTAGTCTGGATCGCCACACTTCTCCGCTTCGCTCCAAATTTCGTCGACGGATTTTCCTCTGGAAAATCCGTCTCTGCGAGCGATAGTGTGGCAGTCTAGAAATTTATTCATAATCCGTAAGGATTTAACAACTGTGAGTGATTACGATAACTAAAGTCGGCAGTCTGAAAATGACAAAACTATAAAACACGACGAAACCCAAAGGGTTTCGTCGTCACTTACTACTTACTACTTATTACTTAATACTTTTTTCTCCCTTGCTACTTATTCTTCACTATTTTATACTATAGTTATGGATAAAGAACTTACAATCAACATAACTTCCGGGACAATTGTTAAAACAATATTGTTTGTTTTGCTTGTCGTCTTACTGTATTTTTTGAAAGATTTGGTTTTGGTCATATTAACCGCGATTGTGATTGCTTCTTCTGTTGAGCCGATAACCAAATGGTTTATTCAAAGAAAAATTCCAAGACTGGTTGCTGTTATTTTGATTTATTTTTCCGTAGCTTTTTTGGTTGCAGGACTTTTCTTTTTGCTGATTCCTCCTTTATTGGATGATGCCTCCAGTCTTATGGCAACCCTCCCTCAATATTTTGAGGACATAAAATTGAATACTTCTTTAGGAACGGGAATAGATACAACTTTTTCTTTAAGAGAATTTGTTTCTGAATTTAGAGATGGGATAACAGGTGCGACCGGAAGTGTCTTACAAACAGTCAGCTCAATTTTTGGTGGTGCAATCAACTTTGTTCTTATCATCATACTTTCCTTTTATTTGGCAGTTCAAGAGTTTGGAATCGCCAGTTTTTTGAGGATTATAACTCCGGTCAATAAAGAAAAATACATTATAGATCTGTGGAAAAGATCGCAGTTTAAAATCGGTTTGTGGATGCAAGGGCAACTGCTTTTAGCTTTAATCATTGGAGTATTGGTGTATCTCGGACTTACAATCTTGGGTATTAAGTATGCTTTCCTTTTTGCTTTATTGGCTGCTATTTTGGAGCTTATCCCTTTGTTTGGCCCCGTAATTGCGGCTGTCCCTGCTATTATTGTTGGTTTTGTTGACGGAGGGGCAACTCTCGGTTTTCTTGTTACAGGATTTTATATTATTATTCAACAGTTTGAAAATCATCTGATTTATCCTTTGGTTGTTAAAAAAGTGGTTGGGGTTCCTCCTTTACTGGTTATTCTCGCTCTTATTATTGGAGCGAAGTTAGCCGGTTTTTTGGGTATACTTTTGTCAGTTCCTGTGGCTGCTGCTCTTATGGAATATGTTCATGACATAGAAGCAGAAAAGAAAAAATTGATGCAGGAGAATTCTTAATCTTAATTGATGATAATTTGTTGTCGTCTTTGTGTGTGGATTTTGGGTGGTTTTTTTTGAACGCCCCACCCTCTAAAGAGGGTGGGGCGTTCAAAAAAAACCGCCCAAAATCCACACGACAACCCAAAATCACTTTAACTTTATATAATAATATAAACCAGTTATGGAAAATCTAAACAAAAAATTTTATATTACAACCGCCATTGATTATGTGAATGGCAAACCTCATTTAGGCCACGCTTTGGAAAAAATACAGGCGGATGTTTTGGCTCGTTACAAAAGATTGATACTAGGAGACGATGATATATATTTTTTGACAGGTGCAGATGAGCATGGGTCTAAAATATTTAGAACAGCTGAAAAACAAGGTAAAGAAGTTCAATCTTTTGTCGATGAAAACACAGAAGTTTTTAGAAATCTTTGGAAGACATTGAATATTTCAAATAATGATTTTATCAGGACTTCCGATAAAAAAAGGCATCGGGTTGGTGCTCAGGCTTTGTGGAACAAAATTTTTGAAGCCGGTGATTTGGAGAAAGCAAAATACAGCGGTTTGTATTGTGTTGGTTGCGAAGCTTTTGTCACGGAAAAAGATTTGATTGACGGAAAATGTCCCAATCACGATACTGCACCGGAAAAAATAGAAGAAGAAAATTATTTTTTTAAAATTTCCAAATATATTGAAGATGTAAAATCAAAAATTGAATCTGATGAATTGCAAATAATTCCTGCCGGCAGAAAAAATGAGATTTTGGCGATGATTGAGAGGGGGGTGGAAGATATCAGTTTTTCTCGTCCTAAAGAAAAATTGAGTTGGGGAGTTGATATTCCCAATGATGATTCTCAAGTAATGTATGTCTGGTGTGACGCTTTGGCAAACTATATTTCTGCTTTAGGTTTTGGTTCAGATGGTGATGATAATTTTAAAAAATATTGGCCGGCTGATGTTCATATGATTGGAAAAGACATTTTGCGTTTTCATGCAATTGTTTGGCCTGCGATGTTGTTGTCGGCAGGGTTGCCCTTGCCTAAAAAAATATTTGTTCACGGATTTTTGACTTCTGATGGTAAAAAAATGTCTAAAAGTTTAGGTAATGTTATTGACCCGGTTGATTTGATTAACGAGTACGGAACGGAAGCTTTGAGGTATTTTCTCTTGC
The DNA here is from genome assembly GCA_018894995.1 of Patescibacteria group bacterium. GTDB lineage: Bacteria > Patescibacteriota > Minisyncoccia > Phycocordibacterales > UBA12079 > UBA12079. The sequence continues at coordinate 23,565 of JAHIOZ010000098.1, forward strand.
GAGAAGTAACTCCTTTTGAAGACGGAGATATCACTTTAGAAAAATTTAAAGAAGCTTATAATGCCAATCTCGCCAACGGTTTGGGAAATTTGGTGAGTAGAATTTTAACAATGACACAAAATTCAAACGTTAATATAGCTATTGCGGAAAGTAATAAAGATGTATTGTTTGAGCAGTTTAAGACAGATAAATTTTCAGGAATTAGAAATACTGAAACTGGAGCTGGTGGAGAAAATTTTATAGAAAAAAAGATGCCGAGCTATCTTTTTTATGAAAAAGAACACTTTTTTATTTTTGGTGATACACTTGATTTTTTTGATTTTCAAAAAGCAATGGATCGTATTATGGCTGATGTAAAATCAATGGATGTTTTTATTACTAGAACAGAGGTATACAGAAAAGATTCAAAAGATAGAGATAAAAATCTAATGCGACTTTTAATCAATTTAAAAAATGTAGCTTTGTCTTTGCAACCTTTTATGCCCGAAACTTCTGAAAAAATTCAACATCTAATTAAAGAAAACAAATCTCCGGAGACACCTTTATTTAAAAGGAAGTAGTGCGTTTGCTTTTTCTTTTTTTTATTACTATAATCAATATTAATTAATATTAATCAAAATAAAATTATGGTAACAACAATGCCTATTACAAAAGCAAGGATTAATTTAGGGGCGGTGGTTAAAAGAGTCAGTTTAAATAAAGAAAGAATAATCTTGGAAAAAGATGGTTTTCCGGTTGCCGTTATCGTTGATTTGGAAACATTTGAGGATATTGTTGATTCTGTTGATTTAGAAAAAGCAGTTGGAACATCAAAAAGAGAGTTTATAAGCATAGAAAATGCAATGAAGAAATATGCTCTATAAAGTTCTTCTTGATAAATCAGCAGATAAATCTTTAGAAAAAATAAACAAATCAGACAAACAGATTGGTCAAAAGATTTTACTTGCTTGTTTGGAATTAAAAAATTTTTCAGAAACCTCTGCTGGAATAAAGAAACTGCACTGCCCTTTTGTTGGTTTTAGAAGAAGAGTTGGCAGGTATAGGATTTTATTTTTAGTAAATAATAAATCTGTTGAAATTTATAAAATAGGATTGAGAAATAATGTTTATAAAAAATGATGGATTTTAATTTAAAAAGATATAATATTTAATTAAATTTATTTTGTGAAGGTCTGTTTTTGTAACCACTCACACTTATTAAATTTATACGATTATTGAAATTGCTCGTATATTTGATATAGTTAGTCTGGATTGTCGCGCTATCGCTCGCAGAGACGGATTTTCCTTTGGAAAATCCGTCGACGAAATTTGGAGCGAAGCGGAGAAATGTGGCGATCCAGACTAATTAATATCAATTATCGATTTTAATGATTTTGATATTTATAGGTGTGAGTGGTTACCTGTTTTTGGTCTGTATAATATTATGAAAATAAACTATTTCGACATTCATTCACACTTAGAATCTTCTAAATTTGACCAAGATAGGGAAGAAATTATCTCTCGTATGAAAGACGAGGGTGTTTTTACAATTACTGTTGGAACGGATTTGGAAAATTCAAAAAAAGCGGTTCGGTTGGCAGATAAATATGAAAATATTTTTGCTTCAATCGGTTTGCACCCTACAGATGTAAAAGAAGATTTCAAAGAAGAAGACTATTTGGAATTGGTAAAAAATAAGAAAGTAGTAGCAATAGGAGAGTGTGGTTTGGAGTTTTTTAGACTCGGGGAAGATGCTGAAGATGAAAAACAAAGACAAATTGATATTTTTAAAAAACAAATTGATTTTGCAGTTAAATATGACAAGCCCTTGATGATTCACTGTCGTGATGCACATACAGAAGTAATAAATATTTTAACTGAAAAGAAAAAAGAGTATGGCGAAAGACTGCGGGGAAATATTCATTTTTTCTCCGGGGATGTTGATATGGCTCAGGTTTATTTAGATCTCGGTTTTATGATGTCTTTTACCGGAGTGATAACTTTCACCAAAGATTATGATGAAGTGATTAAATTCATACCTTTGGATAAAATAATGTCAGAAACGGATGCTCCTTTTGTCGCACCAGTGCCATATCGAGGGAAAAGATGCGAGCCAACTTATGTAAAAGAGACGGTTAAAAGAATTGCAGAAATTAAAGAATTAGACGAAGAAGTCGTCAAAAAAGCGATGATTGAAAATGCCCAAGAGTTTTTTAAAATAAAAAACTTAAAGATTTAAGAAGACGAATTTTGCCTTCGGCAAAATTCGTTGACAAAAAAATTAAAATAAAAAAAACCGCAAAAGCGAAGCTTTTGCGGTTTTTTTTGGTTGTTTAATAGGAGTTACTTTGTTTTTGCCAATTGTTCCCGGTTCAGGTTTGAATCTAAAATTTTGTTTTTTTGTCTTTGTGTAATATAATACATCTATGAAATTAATTTCTTATTTAGGTATAGTGGTGGCAGTAATCCCTTTTTTAGGTATTCCTAATTCTTGGAAAACAGTTTTTTTTGTTGTCGTTGGTCTGACAATTTTTTCTCAAGCCTATTTGTTAAAATTAAGAAGCAGAAAAAAAGATTCAAATATTGTTTTTACACAAAATAATCCTGAGTAAATCAGAAGTGAATTTAATTATGGTGAAGAAGAAAAAATTGATTCCACTGATATTGGTAATGATAAAAAAAATTTTGAATAAAAATGGTTAATGGTAAAGAAAAAGAAAAAGATGCAAAAATTTCTACAAAACCTATTTTTGTAGGCTTTTTTTTGATGGCTTCTCTAATTGTCTCTTACACAA
>JAHIOZ010000173.1 GCA_018894995.1 Patescibacteria group bacterium
GCGGCTGCCATTCTTCTGCCTGATGATGTAACGTATCATTTGATGATAAACAACCAGCTGTGGCCGAGGGGAGTAAAGTCCTTAGTGATTCCTTCCAGCGGGACTTTTGCCGACTCAATAGACTCCATCACCCTCGCATCAACAACTCAGTATTTTTTCCATGGCTATGGTCTGCCATTTTATGTAGCCAGTAACGGTTTCAGTCTATCTCTGAATTCTGCCAATTCTTCCGGCCTGGTTCTTACCGCACACCAGCCATATTATGTGCACCAGACCGCTTATGATTCGCTGTGGGACAATGATCCTGATAAATATTACGGCTTTGCCAGCAATGACTCCATGTTCCGTCAGGCTGATAATGATCCTTTTCATTACAATGCGACCACCATCAACGGCAACGGCATCAACGGCCATCTGGAATTTGAAGGCAACGCCTGCAACACGGCCTTTCCCAAGGCCCATATCCAGCATCCCACCTTTGGAGTCGACATCGTAAACGGCGCCCTGACCAACGGCAGTGCCATTGACGGAGCATATGCCCTGGACTTCGCCATGCATTTTAATACAAACTGTCCAGACGGAGAGTGTGGGGAGCCAAGCCCGGAAAAAGTCTATCTTGTCACCTCACCTAACGCCACCTTTTTTGCCAACGGCGCCCTGGCCGGACGTTTTGACAGTCTCACCGATAATAATGACACGCCGACATCCGTGGTGGAGTGGGGCGGTTTTAACGGCACGGATGGTACCTTTCTTCGAGATGATGCTGACAAAAGGGGAATGTGGGTGGTGCCAGGTTTTATCATGCTCAATACCTCCGCCACACCAGCCCAGGAGGCTGAGGGACGCATCGGCCAGACCCTGCTGGCTTCATTTACCTTTGCTGAGCCTTTTTCCCCTGATGATCCCCTGCAAACTGATGCCATCCATCTTCTCAATTATCCCTCCGATTACGCGGCCTACTGGGGTGATGGCTTTTTTGCCGGCATCACCATGGGGCCGGAGATATTAAACGGACCCTATTCCGCCACTCCCGCAGTGGACGAAGGCGTGGGAGCGCTGCTTGACAACGGGCTCGGCGTCCGCTTTAACAGCAGCACCGATTTTGCCTCCATGCCGGACCGGCCGGCAACAAAATACAACCTGCGTCTCGGCGGTCTGACCGGTGTCTTTAACACAGGCTTCAGTGGTGCGGGCAGCGGTGATGTTGCCATTTATGGCTATAATATCAACTTCAGCCGTTTTTCCTTCCGCCAGACCTTGAACAGATTGTCGCCCGAGACCTTTATCGACGGGGAACTGACCCTGCCGCCGCCGGTGGGTGACGCCGATGGCATGCGCATCGGCTTCAGCCGTATGGCCCTTTCCTGCAACGGCAACCTGGGCAGCGGCAATCTCGACAATGAACCGGAGCCTGACTGGCCGAACGGCAGCCAGCTTACCGGTTGCGACGGTGAGCAGGGGGACGATGACTCCTATATTGATGAGGGCTGCCATGTGCTTGGGTACTGGAATATGCCGATTCTGCTCACCGGCATGACCTTTGATAATGATCCCGATGATTCGGGGGCAACAGGGGAATGCAACAGTTCGCCCAGGGTGCTGAAACTCAATTCCCGCAACCTGGTTAACGGACTTGGCGCGCCGCTGACCATGGCAGCCGTTTACACTGCTGATGGGCTATTACGCAACCAGCAGCTTTTTTCCGATGTGGACACCTGGATCGACAAGCCTGCTGAGGGCAATAAACCGGGATTTTCCTTCCGTCTCAGTCAGGCCTATCTTAATGAAGTTACAAATGCGGCACAGCTGCCGTCCTGGCCTGGGTTTACCGTACTGGCCGGCCATGTGGATGTGCCGCTTTTTAATGATGCCAAGCTGAAAGGCCACTTCGTTAACCAGTCCGCGGGATCTTCCTCGCCCGGTCTTTATATGATGGAGGATGGAGCGGACAATGACCATGACGGCATCCTTGCAGATTTTGATGGAGCGGACAATGATCCCGCGGTAGGCAGCGTTGCTGATTTTCGCAACCTGCTTGCCGAGACAGCACCGAGTGCCCCCCCCAAACCACAGTTTGACTACCACTGGCCCAGGGAAGGGGTGATTGATCTCGTCTATCGGGCAAATTACCAGCCGTCAACCCCGAACAATATGGCCCAATTTGCCGGTATTGCCAAATCATCCGACCTGGCCGGGGTTTTGACAATTGATTCCGTCCCTGATTACATCAATCCGGAACGCACCAAGTTTTCTTTCGGTATCAGCGCCAACACC
>JAHIOZ010000164.1 GCA_018894995.1 Patescibacteria group bacterium
AGGAGTCCTTAACCAGCAGCAGCAGCGACCTGCAATCCGGGATGACCCAAAACGACCCGGACAACCTGAGCGTGCAGCTGACCCCGGAGGCTGCCCTGATCCCAATGGGCGCGCGGGCAGAGCTGCGCTTGGTCTGGCCGGGGGTGGCGGTGCGTGACGGCCTAGCCCTGTTCCGGGGGGAGGTTAAAAGCTGCAAAAGCAGCAGGTCCGGTGGGGCCACCTACAAATTGTTGGCGGTGGGGCTTGGCCTGCGGGACTCCCTCAAGCTGCCGGTGATGGTGCGCAAGGCCTCGGAGTACTCCGACCCCAAAAGCGAAACCGATGTGCTGCGCCTGGTTTTTGGAGACATGACTCAGGGCGGGGCGGGCGGGCAGTGGCAGGCTGTGTGCATCGACGTGGGTAACTCGGTTTATGCCCTGGCCGGTCACGCGCTGCAGGGCGGGGTGGAGCTTTTTGACAAGGACGGCAATGAGATCACCTCCGGATACACCCTCAACCTGGCCCACGACTTCGAGGGGAAGGGGACCATAGCCACCGCCACCTTTGCCGCCGGGGCCACGGACCTGGAGCCCATCAGCGTGCGGGCCCTGGGAAAGCCGGTGGGGGGCAGCCTGGCCACCAACCCGGTGGACGTGGCCCAGGAGCTGCTGGTGAGCCATTCGGCTTTGAGCGCAGCCGATCTGCACGGCCCCTCTTGGGCCAGAGCTTGGGCGGTTTGCGAGGCACAGGGCTATGATGCGGCGCGGGCGATCGCCGGCGAGCCCAAGCGGGGCGATCTGCTCACCGGGCTGTTGGCCAATTTCGGCATAACCTGGTGGATCGGGGGGGACGGACTTATCCACCTGCTGGCCGACGGCGGCAGCGGGTACATCGACGCCGGCAGCATCGCCGGGCACCTGGACGCCCGACTGATGGCCGCGGCGGAAAAAACCGAAAGCACGGACAACATCTGCAACCAGCTGAAGGTCTCCTACGCTCCCACCCTGGTGGGAGATGACACCTGGCAGGCCGAAGATGATGGCGAATCCACCAAGGACGTGGTTTCTCAACAGCGCCACCAGGTCCGCATTTGGGATGGTGTGGAGCTGGCCTGGGTGCGCAAGCAATCGGTGGTGGGCGCCATTCAGGCGGTGCGCATTTCCCGGTTTGGCCGCTCTCGGCCTCGCTGGGCGGTGGCCGTGCCCGATTGCCGCCTGGCCCACGTGGAGCGGGGCGACTACCTCACGGTGAGCTCGGACTGGCTCAAAGATGATGACGGCCTGGCCCTTTCCTACCAGATCGCCCGCGTGGAGCAGGTGGAGCGCGACCCAGCCACCGGAGGCATGAAGTTGACCATTTTGGACACCGGATATTTCCGCACCACCGCCAGAAAGTTTGACGGCAGCTGGAGCTTTGACGGCACAGGCATGTTCGGCGGTGAGCGATACAAGGAGGCTGCCTGATGGGCGATCTTGCGCGATATGTTCCAGGGAGCGATTTGCGACCCGCTTATAACGTTGATCTCTATTCCCGCGATCACCCCACCGAGGCGGACAACGTCTATCCCCTCGTGCTCAAAGAGGCCAATTTGGACGGCCTGGGGCGGGTGCGCTACCTGATCGGCCAGGACGCCGTGGTGGAGACGCCGGCCGGGGTGATCGCAGTCCAGGCCCTGGAGATCGATGGGGTCATTGAGCTGGTGGTGCGAGGCGAGAACAACGGGGCGGTGCTGCAACTCACCCGCAATGGGGTGCTCAACGCCGGTCCGCCGGCGGCCATCACCGGATGCCTGCCCGCCTGGGTCTCTTCTTCCAGCTTCACCCTGGGCAGCGGCGCTTTGGATATCGGCGGGGCTCCCTATGAGATCCCGGCCACTCTTACCAAGAGCGGCCAGAGCGGCTTTTCAGCCAACGCCTGGCTCTATCTCAAGGCGGCCGCCCCAGCGCCCGGCAATGAGTTGACCGCCGGGGAAATCTCCCTTGATGCCACCGCCCCTTCCTGGAGCGACACTTACAAGGCTTGGTACATTGGAACTGAGCGGGTGATCGGAGTGCTACGCAGCGATGGAGCGGGCAACCTGGCCAACTTCTTCTGCGATGGCCGAAGCCTGAATCTGACCGCTTCCATTAACTTCCTGGCCACCTCCAGCCCCTCCACCTCGGACACCGCTATCCCCACGGGCCTGCCCCCTCTCGGCGCGTTAATGTGGTTCGGCCTGGCCTATATCGGCCAAAGTAATGCACAGGAATATCAAGTCTGGATGACCCCCGCCCCCGCGACCTCGGGGAATGGGCATCTTATCTTTGACACCATCAACAGCCCCGGAAGCTACTCCAAGGCCGTGTTGATGTTCGCAGATTCATCCCAGCAGGTGACCTACAAGGCCGTCTGGAACGGCAGTGGGTCCGTTTATGTTTACCTAAACGGCTTTTTCCTCCCTGCCGGCATGGCTAGATAAGGAGAAGAGCATGCAGTCCAAAATGATCGCTTATGACCCCCTCACCGGCGAAATCCGAGGCATTTGCCTGACTCAGCCCCAGGTCATGGCCTGGCAGACCCAGGGCCTGGACATCACGGACGGGGCTGACGAAGTGGACCTGGCCACCCACCGGGTGATGGAGGGCCAAGTGGTGGCCAAGACGGTGGTGGAGTTGGTCCCCGACAAGAGCGAGTTCATAGCCGGCGGGGAGGAACAGGCGGTAGTGACGGTGGCCGTGGCCGGCGAAGAGCCGCCGGCCAGCATCGAGGTGCTGGTGGCCGACGCCGTCCAGGTAGTGGATCTGGCCGCCGGTTTCGGGCAGACTCTGCCCATCACCGCCCCGCTCCCCACTACTATAGAAGTGCGTGTGGCCGACCAGTTGGTCTATCTGGACAACGGTGGGTGCGTGATCACTGCCGGAGAGGAGGAGGCCGGTGGCTAGCAAAGTATCGGAAGTGGTCACCAGCAAGGCCAAAGCCCGCCAGGTGGTGACCGTCAAGGACGGCAAGCTGGAGGTCACCGACCAGGCGGCCGCCTCCCTGCAGAAGGTCAAAGCCCTGCCCACATGGCTGACCCAGGGTCCGGACGCCGCCGGGGCTTACGTGGAGCAGGAGCTCAATGGGCTGTCTAAGGAGGCCAAGGCGGCGCTCAAGGAGTTGGCCGGGGCGGTGGCGGCCCTGCGCGACCGAGTGGCGTCCCTGGGCTGAGCGTCGCCGCCGCCCCCTCTCGTCTACTCTCCGAGGCTCGTTTCGGGATGCTTTCCCGCCAGGCGGGAAGCCAAAAACCGCCGAGTTATTGCACAACAAACGCCAAAAGTTTTCGCACCCGCTATCACCTGTGCCGCAAAATATCGTGAAGCAAAGTGAAGCCGGGGATAGGCTCGATGCTTGGTGGCATGCGAGTTGGACTCCTTCTGAGTGTGGCAGTCGGGGCGGAAAGCGCTGCCCTGAAGGGTGTTGCGCCAGCACCGCAGGACTGCCCTTGGGCCCGAGGCCAGCAGGGCAAGGGCCAGGGGGGCCTGAGGGGGGAAGGACCTCCGCCTGTTATTAATCAAGCCCTCCCACAAAATGTGAGCATTTTTTCAAATTGCTGTACGTCGTCAAAGCCTTTGGGACAAGATTTGCCTTTTGTTAATGGACACATTCCCGGTAGACCTCAGGTTGGTCTTCCCCCGTTTTTGTGGACACGTAGTTAAGCAGCCATTTTGATCATCTCATATTGGGCCGGGGTCATGTACCCCAGGCCCGAATGTCTGCGGCTGCGG
>JAHIOZ010000182.1 GCA_018894995.1 Patescibacteria group bacterium
CGACAGTCAGGGGATCCGGCGGACACCCCCGGCCGCGGTTTTCAGACGATCTGGCGGGCCTGCCTAGCGGGCCTGCGCGGTCGGGTGCGAGAATGCGAGCATGCGATGCGAGACGTATGAGCCCAGGAGCAAGGCGCTGAAGGAGATCTATTGTCGAATCTCGCAAGAGAGCTGGCAGAGACGGGTAGAGGAAGCGCGGCGCCGAGAGAGAACGGTCACGGAGATCCTCGAACGGATGAAGCAAGGCGAGAGCCAGAACGCTGCGATTCGCGCGACGACTGAGGAAACGAAACGAAGTGCTACGCTGCGTGACTTGGCGAACTATCGGTGCAAGGGATTCGAGGGGCTGATTGATCGTCGAACGCCGCGCGAGCCTGAGCTTCCGTCATGGGTGCAGGACGCGATCGAAGTGGCGCGGATGGTGAAACCATCTATCTCGGTCGAGCAGGTCGCGGCGATCATCCGTGCGAAGTTCCGGGTGACACCTCCGTCAGGAACGACGATCAAGCGGATCTGGAAGGACGCCGGACTGGAGCAGCGTGCGGGGCGACCGGGTGCAGAAGATGGGGCCGGAAGTGAGCAGCAGAGCAAGGAGAAGCCGGTCGTGGAAGAACTGGAAGCGGCAGGCTTTCAGCTGATGCAGGCCTCCGAGGCGGAGACGGGAGCGGTCAAAGCACTGGTCGATACCATAGTCGAAGCGGCCAAGGAGTTGCCGGAGCCGGGACCGCCTCCGGCGGAAGAAGTCGCGCTGCGCAACGAGCGCGGCCAGCTGACTGCAGCGTACAACGAAGCGCGACGCAAGGCGCCTGGGGAGTTGGTGGCGCCGACTCATCGGACGGCAGCGGAGAAGGCTCAAGCGCGCGACCTCGGCCGGCTGTCGTTTCGCGGTCAGCACCGAGGAACGATCGAGCAGAAGGTGTGGGCCATGGTGAGTATCCCTGCATTGCCGGCGGTACACGGCCGGATCGAGGACTTGCGGTGTCCGCAGGGGCGGTTTCTCGGAGAGTTCTGCGGATACGAGTACCAGGTGGAGACGATTCGCAAGCAGGTGAGCGAGTGGAATGTGGCGGGGCTGGCTCCGCTGTTGCAGCAGGCGCATGCCAACACCTGGCACCGGGTGAGCGTCGAGCGCTGGGAGACAGACTATCGGGCGAACGTGGTGTACGTCGACAACGTGGTCAAACCGCTGTGGACAAACCTCTTCACCAAGGCCGCGAAGGTCTCGAGCACCGGTCGGGTGCAGCCCGCGCTGACCACAACCTTCGTTAATACCGGAGTTGGCGTTCCGATCCACTTCGAGACCTACAGCGGCACGGCGCCCATGACTCCTCGGGTGCTGGAGCTGCTCGAGCGCGTGGAGGAGGAAACCAGCCAGCCGGTGGGGCGATTGACGGTGATCGACGGCGAGTGCTGTTCGGCGAGGCTGCTCCAGCAGTTCAAGCTGGCCGAGCGCGACCTTGTGGTTCCCCTATCCGCTCCAATGATCAAGCCGGAGCGGTTCAGCTTTGGCCGTGGGAGCTCGTTCAGACCGTATCGGGACGGGGATCTTATTCGGGAAGGCAGCATCACGCTGCACGACTCGAAGGACAAGAAGGTGGTCGTCGAGGCGCGGGCCATCGTGATCCAACCGCGTGGCAAGGACATCTGGCATGTGCTGGTGACGCTCGCCGATCGCGACGTGTGGACCTACCGCGAGCTGGCCGATGCGTACTACGGCCGGTGGCCGAACCAGGAGGGGTTTTTTCGCAGCGCCAACCAGGCCGTTGGGATCAAGGAGGTCCATGGCTACGGCAAGCGCGTGGTGACCAACACGACCGTGCTGACGCAGCTCAACGAGCTCGAGGCCCGGATCGCGCGCAACCACGAGCGACAGACGAGCAATGCAGAGGAACTCGAGAAGGTCCAGCAAAAGCTGGCCGCGACCCAGCGGGAGCTGGCCAAAACAGCTCGCTACCGCGAAAAGCGAGAGGAGCGCGTTGATACCGGCCTGAAGGCCGAGGAGACGCATACCCGCGCCTTCGCCATCGCCTCCGCAGAGCTGCGCGAAGCAACCAAACAGGAACGGGAGGTAGAGAAGCGCAACAAGAGCCTCGATGCTCGATGTTCGCAGCTTGTGTCCCGCTCGGAGAAGCAGCAGGCTCAGTTCAAGCAGTGGCAGGAGAAGCGGCAGAAACTTGAGAGCCGCAAGGAGATCCTGGAGGCTGACGTCTCGCAGGACACCCTCTTTACGACGATGAAGCTCACCCTCGCGATGCTCGTCAACTTCTTCGTTCGAGAGTACATGCCACACCCGCCGATCGACTGGGCGACGTTCGTGCAGCGAGTTGGTCTCTTGCCTGGCCGCCGCGAAACCACCGCCGACACGGTCACCGTCGTGCTCTATGGCAATCGGCGTGACAAGAAGCTCATGAAGGCGTTAGCTCAGGCGTGCGATCACATCAATGAGCGCCGACTTGTCAGCAAAGGGAAGCTGCTTCGCTATGTCCTCGAATGGCCCGACGGTGCTCCGGATGGCTGGTCCGACTGATCGGGTCGTTTTTTCGCGCGTCCGCCGGATCCCCTGACAGTCTCACCCGACGGATCTCGGTGGGCCTGGGCTTCGGCGCCGACACGCTCCAGGGGGAATCGGTTCGCGCCTGGCTGCTCGCGCCCGGCACCTATCGACTCGTGCCTCCTGGCGGCAGCATCGATAGCTCCGAGGAGGTCACGTCGGTCACGGTAACCGAGGGAGGACTGGTTCGATTTCGCCTGGTGATGGAGCGCGACGGCACTCTGGTCGGCGGGACCGTGATCACCGCCGACGAGCAGGAGTCCTCCGTGAGGCCGGCGGGGCCCTGGCGCAAGACCCTGGCCCTCGGTCTCGAGGGATCGCTGA